>JASHQD010000221.1 GCA_030037755.1 Terriglobia bacterium | reverse complement strand
GCCGAAAGTGGAGCACCTCCACGAATCGCGGCGACTCGTTCACGCGGTAGTAAATGAGGATCGGAGTGTGCACCAACTGGCGCACTCCAGGCTGCCCTCTAACTGGACTGCCGAGATAAGGGAAACTCCTAAGGGTTTCGAGGTGGTTCAAAATCGCGTTCCCAAAGCTCTCCGTGGTCCCGGGGAGCTTTGCCCATGAATAGGCGAGGATTTCCTCAAAGTCGGCTAGCGCGGCTTCTGAGATTCGAATTTGGAAATCCACTGGGGAATAAGCTTCCGCACTTCGTCCACGGACACCGTCCGTCCGGCTTCGGCATCCGCAATGCCTTCACGGATTGCGGCCAGAGTTTCCGTGTCTACTTCTACTTCGTCGGTCGCCGGAACTTCCAGCTTCAGATCGGCCATAGAATAACGCTAACGCAACTCGCTGTGGGAAGCAACGGCATTGTGACTCTTGTTAGTTTAGCCTGTTAATGCCCCTTGCAGCACCTCACGCAGCCGTTGCGCGACCACGAGTTCCTCACCGGGCTGCATCATCCAGACGCCGACAACTATCGTGTTCTGCCCACTCGCCAGCCCCGCGCTGGCAGAACCGCCGCCCGTGGCCGGATTCAGCTCGATTCGCGGCTTGCCTTCGCGCAGTCTCTGCATCACCTCTCGCCCGGTGATCTTGATGCGATCCGGATCGTACGTAATCAGAAGATGGGGGACGTGGTTGGCGACCGGCGGGATGAAGATCTTCGTCTCCACGGTGGGAATATCCTGGAGTTGCTGAATAATGCGCTCGGCGCGTTGACGGAACTCGGCTTCGAGAGCGGCATCGTCCTGACTCAAGAACCAGTCGACGGCAGCGACCAGCCCCACGATTTCTTCTTTCCCCACTTTCATGCCGCGTCCAACGGTGTTCGAGTTCGGCGAGTTGTTCAGCTTCGCGGCCTGGATCAGGTCCTTTCGACCGAGCAGCAGCCCTGTGCATTGCGGTCCGCGTATGCCTTTGCCGCCGGAGAACGTCACCAGGTCGAATCCCATCTGGGTGTAGTTCCACAGATTCGAAATCGGCGGGACGTCGGCCGCAGCGTCGTTGAAGCAAGGCACCCCGTGCTTGTGCGCCACGCTCACCCAGTCCTCGCGGCTGATCTGGCCCCCTTCGGCGGCGTTGAAGAAGTGCGCCACCACCGTGCGATCCGTAAACGCGCGCTCGTAATCGTCCATCGTTTCCACTTCGACAAAACGGATGCCGCAATTCCGCAGCGCATGATCGTATTCGTAACGGTGCGTTTTCTGAACGATCACTTCATTCTTGAGTCCCGTCATGTCGACGGGTATTCCGACGATTGCGCCCTTGTTTCCCGCTGTCACGCACGCGGCGGTACCCACCGTCAGTGCCGCTGCCGCCCCGGCCGTCACCAGAGCCGCTTCGCAACGCAGCCGCTTCGCGAGATACTCTCCCGACGCGTCCAGCAGTTCATTGAGATTCACCGGCTGCTGGGCAGCCAGCGCCATGGCGGCCTGCACTTCGTCCGGCAGGATGGATGCGGTGAGAACGGTGTACGTGCCGGCCGCGTTGATGAACGGGGTTACTCCGAGCTTCTGGTAGTAATCCACGCCCTTCGTCGCGCGAGGCGTGGCGTTGCCGGCGTTCAGGAAAGAACTGCCGCACGCCACCGCACTGCTTGCGATCATCGCTTCGCCGCCCTTTCGCAGAAGATTGCGGCGGCTGATGGTGCTCCTCATATTTCCACTCCTTCCCGGTCACTACCGCGGATAATCGTCAGCCTTCGAAGGCGGATCGCTGCTCAGGATCGGGCTCTTGAAATACTGAGGGCGAGCCTTCTCCCACGGCGTCATGCTGAGGCCCGAAGGATCGTAAGCGATCCTGCCGGCGCGAATGGTCATGCGCGCGACCAGCTTCACATCGCCGTCCATCCGAGCGTAGCCGCAGTCAATATAGCTGAACCGGCCGTGGAGTTCCTCCAGCACCGCGATATCCGCCTCTTTGCCGACCGACAACGTTCCTAGCTCAGGCCGACGAATCTCCTTCGCTGGATTCACGGTGGAGCGGCGAATTAGATCATCGAGCGGAACGCCCATCGCCAGAAACTTGGAGATCACTTCGGTCATGCTGATTACATTCAGATCGCCCGTGTGCAAGTCCGTCGACATCGAGTCGGGGATGAAGCCCTGCTTCACGGCCGGGACCGCGTTGCGAAACCAGAAACTGCCCGCGCCGTGCCCGACGTCGAAAATCACTCCGCGATCGTGAGCTTCAGCCAAAATCGGATTGATCTTGCCGTCCTCGAGAATGATGGGAAACTGCTGCGCGAAGACGTGCGTGTGAATGTCGCCGGGCCGCGCCTTTTTGAGAATCAGGTCCGCGTAAGTCCGGTCGGGCCGCGGCCAGAAATCGAACATGACCGGCACGCCCGCCATGCGTCCGCATTCCTCGGCGCGATCGACAGCCGCCCAGGGCGTATGCTCGGCGTCCCAGGGGTCGGCTGTCCAGTAATGCGCGGTTTTCACTCCCACGAGCACGTCCGGATACTTGGCGATGGTATCGGCGCAGCGTTTCGGGTCCATTTGATCGACGGTTTGCTCGAGGCCGCCGTTCATGCCGTTCGCCACGATGTTCAGAAAGGCCAGCACGCGCACTTTGGCGTGGTCGATCACCTCTTCTTTTTCCTGCAGGAACGTGTCGGCCCCGGCCGTTCCAGCGTCGACCAGTGTCGTCACGCCACCTTGCAGGGCGATATCGGCGGGAATGCCGAGAGGCGCTGTTTGCGAACGCGCCTCGGGCGCAAACCAATTGAGCGGAGCTCCGCCGTGGCCGATGTGGAAGTGAATATCGATAAGACCCGGCGTAACGTACAGGCCGGAAACGTCGACCACCTTGCCGGCGTCGCTTGCCGCAATATTCGCCTCGACTGCGGCAATTTTGCCGTTCGTCACGGCGACGTCGGCGACTCGATCGATCTTGTTGGCCGGATCGATCACGTGGCCGCCCTTCAACAGCAAGTCATAACGCGGCGTCTGGGCCTGGGCGTTGTAAATGGTAGTGGCCATCACAATGATTGTAAGCGCGACCACATGTGGGCTGAAATAATTCCGGCGCATCGATTGGCTCCTTGTCTCCGCTCCCTCTACTACGAGGGCCTCGCGCGCCCTTCTGGGTTATTGTGGCGCTCTTGGAGTGGCTCCGAGCGATTCGAGAAAGTAAACCAGGTCATCGAGATCGCGAGGTCTGAGCCGCGAAGCGTAGTCCGAAGGCATCAGAGGCTCATGATTATGGCTGAGAGCGGTCAAATCGGACTTCAGCAGCAAATGAAAGCTGCCATCGAGCGCCTGCAACTGGAGCGAGAAATTGTCCTCGTTGCGCGCAACCCCCACGAACGTGCTTCCATCGCGGGTAACGGCGGTCACGGTGTCTGCATTCGGGGTGAGATCGCGGCCCGGATCGGCGATCGCTCTATGGATTGCCTCCGCCGAATGCGACGGCGAATAATCAGAAAGATCACGTCCCAGGAAGCCGCCGTCGCCGTGGATCATGTGACAGGTTGAGCAACGCGCCGCGCCAAAAAACAGATCCCTGCCGCGACTCGGATTTCCACGCAAGATTGCAGCTCCGCCTGTACCTTGCAGGACGCGCACGTAAGCAATCACCGACTTGATTCCAACGGGGCCAAGCGCCTTGAACGAGGGCATCCCTCGCGACGGAATGCCGTCTCGCAGGATGCGATCAAGATCGGCATCGGAGAGCTGTTGCACCGCGCTGCCGCTGGCGATGTCAGGTGCGCGCCCGCTCCCGCGTCCGTCGATTCCATGACACATCGCGCAGCCAGAGACGAACGATCGCTTTCCCTCCGCTGCTATCTTCTCGTCCCGTGCCGACGCCTGATCGCCGGTCGCGCCATGGCCCACGACAGCGACGCACAAGTGCGAGCCGAGGACTGCGGCCAAAAGCCTCACCGATCGGTTTCCGGTCCACCGTTGAAAGCATTGCATCGCCGATCAGAGATCCGAGAGCAAGCGTTATTTGGCTGCGATGACAGAAATCTCGACCTTCGCGCCATTCACCAGCGCTCCAGCTTGAATCGTCGTGCGAGCGGGCTTAGGGTCGGGAAAGAATTTGACATAGACCTTGTTCATGGCGGCAAAGTCCGAGATGTCGGAAAGGTAGACGCTCACGGTAACCACGTCCTTCATCTTGAACCCGGCTTTGGTGACAATTTGCCGGATGTGCTCGAGCGTGGCCTCCGTCTGGTCGTCGATACCCTCTTTCAGCTTGCCGTCGTCGCCGGTTCCTTGTTGTCCGGCAACGTACAGCGTATTGCCGGCCACAATTCCGTCGCTGAATGGAAGGTTTTGAGAGGCACCGGGGAGATTCACGGCCCGATGCTCCTGGGCGCGGCTTTGCGTCGCGCCCAGAACGAAGGCACAAAGCACCATGCCCGCTGGTAGGGCAGCTGAGAGTCTGCGATTGGTCATCTTCGAGTCTCCAAAACGGGGGAAGTCTGCGCTCGACGCGCCAAAGCCCTCGCCACCGCGGCAATGCCGAGCGCTGAAAGAGAAGCGATCATACTCCGAAATTCAGTCCATGCGTGAGTCTCTTCGGTCGATACCCCCCCGCTTCCTCGCAGGACCGCACGAGCAGTGCGTGGTTGCGCAGGGCTTGCTGCGCGCGTGCCTTTCATCACATAATCGCGCTTCTCGATCGGCAGCAGCACACAGCCTCCGCGACAATTAAGATCCATGCGTCGAAAAAAGCACGCCCGGATACTCTGGCTGATTCTAGCGACTTCAGGCTTGAGCTTGAGCGCGGCGCACCAACAGCCCTCCACTTCGTTGGGTTCTGCGACGCTCGATGTCGAGGCTGCGGACCTTTTAGTGCAGCCTCCGGGCGCCAGTTGGCCGTCCTACAACGGGGACTACACCGGACGCCGTTACAGCAGCCTCCGACAGATCGACTCCAACAATGCCGGCAGCTTGCGTGCAGACTGGGTTTTCCACTCCACCACCTCCGACTCGATGGAGGTGACTCCGGTGGTGATCGACGGGCTGATGTTCGTGACGTCGGCCAACGATGCCTTCGCTCTCGATGGGCGCACCGGACGTATCATCTGGCATTTCTCGAGGCCCGTCAGCAAGGGTCTGATCGACGACGCCTCCGCACACCACAGCCGCGGCGTCGGAGCCTGGCACGATCGAATATACATGGAGACTGACAATGCGCACCTGCTTTGTCTCGATGCGCGGTCGGGGAATTTGATCTGGGACATCCCGTATGCGGACACGCGCAAGAACTATGGCGCTACGAGCGCGCCGCTGGTCGTCAAGAATGAGGTCCTGGTGGGGACGTCGGGAGGCGATGATGGCGTTCGCGGCTTCCTCGCCGCTTTCGACGCGGTCTCCGGAAAGCTCCTCTGGCGATTCTGGACGATTCCGGGACCCGGCGAACCGGGATCGTCGAGCTGGCCCGGTAACCAATACCTGCTCGGATGCGGTACCACCTGGATGCCGGGCACATATGATCCCGAGTTGAACTTGATTTACTGGGGCACCAGTAATCCCTGTCCGGATTTTGACGGCAGCGTCCGCCCCGGCGACGATCTCTATACCGACTGCGTGCTCGCTCTCGACCCGGACACGGGCAAGCTCAAGTGGCATTTTCAATTTACGCCTCACGATCTGTTCGACTACGACGCGGCGGAAACTCCGGTGCTTGTTGATGACGTCTACGAAGGCCGTCCGCGCAAACTGCTCGTGGAGGCGAACCGCAACGGGTTCCTCTATGTGCTCGATCGCAGCAACGGTGAGTTTCTTTCGGCCACTCGCTTTGTGGAGAAGCTGAACTGGGCTTCGCGAATTGATGCCGCGGGGCGGCCCATCGT
>JASHQD010000220.1 GCA_030037755.1 Terriglobia bacterium | reverse complement strand
AACAGCGAGACCATTGAGGGTGCGGGGAACCTGGGCAACGGCGCCATGGGCTTGATCAACGGCGCCGGCAAATCGATCATCGCCAACCAGAGCACGGCCCTGATCATCGACACCAGCAGCAAGGGCTTCAACAACAAGGGCATCCTCAGCGTGAGCACCGGCGACACCATGAACATCGAGAACAACTTTCTGAACCTCGCGGGCGGGACGCTGACGGGCGGCACGTATTCGGTCAGCGGGATTCTCGAGTTGCCGAGCGGCAGCAGTATCACCACCAACTCCGCGGCGATTACGCTGACCGGCGCAGCGGCGGAGATCGAGAATCCGGCGAGCAGCGGCAGCAATGCGCTGGGCGCGCTGGCCGCCAACAGCTCCACGGGCTCGCTGACGCTGAGCAGCGGTCAGAATCTGAGCGACTCGGCCACAGCGGTGACGAATGCCGGGACGGTGGATGTTGCCACCGGCAGCTCGTGGACGTTGACGTCGGCTTCGGGCACCTACACCCAGAGCGCCGGGAAAACCACCGTGGATGGAACGCTGACGGCCACGGGCGGAATCAGCTTCAACGGCGGCTCGGTGTTTGGCACCGGCGGTACGCTGAATGCGGGCACGGCAACCGTGACCGACGCCGCTACGTTCGAGATCGGTAATGCGGCCGGCCAGGCGGGCACGCAGTCGATCACGGGCGGCTACACCCAGAGTTCGACCGGCGCTCTCGACATCAACATCGGTGGCACGACCGCAGGCACGCAATTCGACCAGTTGAACGTGAGCAGCGCAGCCAGCCTGAACGGGACGCTGAACCTGGCGCTGATCAGCGGATTCGTGCCCACGCTGACCGATACGTTCGACATCCTGAACGCGAGCTCGATCACCGGGACGTTTGCTACCGTGAACGGCACCGAAATCAACAGCAGCGAGCACTTCGGCGTTGTCTACAACTCCAGCAACGTGACGCTGGACGTGTTGTCGGGTCCTGGAGGCACGCCGGCCTGGGGCGGATCACTGGCGTCGAGTGGCGGCATCAACGGTGGCGTGGGCAATCAGGTTGAATCGGGCGGCGGATCCTCGCCGAGCACCCCCGAACCGGGTAGCCTGGTCCTGCTCGGCACCGGACTTCTGGGTGTCGGCGCGTGGGCTCGCCGGCGGATGAGGACGTAGAGTGCCTTCGCGTTAGCAACGGGCTGCCGCAAGCGCGGCAAATCCCCGGGATCAGCCTCACGAGGGTTGTTGGGGATGCGCGCTCCTGCCCGGTGTGGTCACACCGGACAGGAGCGCGCAGATCTGAACGGAGTCTGACCGACCTTCACACCTGAAGTCACCGGAGTCGAAGACGCGGCCGAGCAACTTGCGATTGCATTTGGGTCGGTCAAGTGGTAGGTTGTCGGTCAGTCCGGGGGTCCATAACGGAAACCCTGGCTTGGATTGCGTGATACGTACTGTTGCCTTTCGAGTCGGTTCGATTTAGCCGTCGGGCGGGCCAGTGGCGCACGGTCGAAATTACGCCGGAAGGCCGCCTACCCTCCACTATAAGGGTGTGCATGCCATACCCCTGCCTTCTTGGAGAGAATTCCTCGTAAGCACTTCTACTCGGCGAGACTAAACGCCGACGCGCGAGATTTTTTCGCGGATCTGGAGGTTTGATGCGCAAGCGTGAGCGAAGAAAAGCTGAGGGCGTCGACGTGCGCCAGAAGCGTGAGCACGAGTGGAACGAGCGCGATGACGAGACGCGCGAGCATCGCCCGGAGCAGCACGGTACCGGATACGGAACGGAACGAGCAGGCTATCTGACGTTCCTGGCCAGCCGGTGGGTGGGAAGCATTCCACCTACTCCGCAGGCTTACGCACGAGCGCTCAAGCAGTGGCGCCAGTTACCCGGATCGATTGTAACGGCGCCCATCGACTTGGGATCCCTGCCGAGTTCTTCTCCACCTGCCGTGCCGGACTCGTCGCAGGAGCCGGCCCATGACGCGGACCGAGAGGAGCGCCAATCATGAGCCTCAACGGAACCGTCTGGACTCCGATCGGTCCCAGTCCCGTCACCGAGCCTGGGGGTCACCAGGACAACGGCATGGTCACGGCCATCGCTCCCCATCCCTACAACCCTTCGGTGATCTACATCGGCACGGGAGGCGGTGGCGTCTGGCGGACGCGCGACGGCGGCGCGACCTGGACTCCTCTTTTCGACCGCCAGTTGGCGCTCGGCATCGGCGAACCCGCCGGAATCGCGATTGATCCCAACCATACCGACACGATCTACGTGGGCTCGAGCGAACGAGTCCTGTACCAGAACACTGGAATTTTCGGCAATCCTGATTCCTCGCAGGGGCTTTTCAAATCAACCGACGGCGGCAACAGCTGGATCCAGCTCGGGTCGGGATTCCCGGCCGGCAATGTGGGCAGCGCCATCAACTTTGTGGGCCAATGGATCAATGTCGTTATCGTCGATCCCGCCGATTCAAGCGGCAACACGCTGTACCTTGCTTCTTCACACGGGCTCTTCTGGTCCACCGACGCGGGGCTGAATTGGACACAGGGCAACCATGTGTCGGGGGATGCGCGTTCGCTGGTGCTGGATACATCCTCGCCGTCTGGTTCCCGCATCCTGTATGCCGGTGTTTCGAAAAAGGGAGCGTACCAATCCAAAGATGGCGGGCGCAACTGGCAGGAGATCCTGAGCGGCTCCACGTCGGCGGTGAAGACGGCGGTTGGCGCACCGCCCAACGGCTTCGGCAAGGTGATCATCGCGATTCCTCCTCCGGCCTCGCCGCCTAATCCGGCTGGTATCCAAATCCTTTACGTCACTCTGCAAGGGACCGGCGGCGCTCCCGATCCGGTAGGAGTTTTCCTGAGCGCGGATCAGGGCGGGACCTGGACTCAGCAGACTGCCACCGGCATGCCGACGCGCTCGCAGAACGGTTACAGCTTTCACATGGCCGTCGACCCGGCCTCGCCCGGCGACGGCGTCAACGACATCATCTATTTCGGCACCGTTCATCAGGGAAAGTCCACGGACTCGGGTGGGAGCTTTTCTCCCTTGAGTGTGCTTCACGCCGATACGCATGCCTGGGCGTTCATCCCGCGGCCAAGTCCCAAACCATCCACCGTGTTCTGTGGAAATGACGGCGGCATCGACACTTCCCCCGACGGTGGTGTGACTTGGAATCCGCTCAACTCGGGCGGCCTGCAGACGGCTCTCTTCTTCAACATCTCCGTCAAGCCTGACGCTACCGCGAGCGTGGTGGTGGGCGGGGCGCAAGACAATGGCCTGCAGACCACCGCCACCGCCGCGAGCCCAAACTGGGTGAGTCAGGGCGCGGACGGCTACGGCATAGCCTACGACGGCGTCACCCCGAAGCGCGTGTACGGTTCCAGCGGATACTGGTCCGGCTCACCGCCGATTCCCTGCACGGAGGTCTCACTATCGAACGACGACGGTGTTACTTTCCCCACCTTCATTACCCCCTGGACCACGGCGACCGACACGGGCTGCTATCTGGCGCCGATTTCGACGGACCCGAGCAACGCAAACACCGTCTACGCCAGTGGCAGCCAGAATCTGTGGCAAAGCAGAGACGCCGGCACTCACTGGCGGAAACTGTCGACCTTCGGGAAGACGGGCGATGTCGATGTGGCGGCCGCCAACGGCAACTATGTTGTGATCGGCGTGGGCACACAAGTTTTCGTGTCGACCAACGCGCTCGCGGCCACGGTCGGGCCGCCCTCAGGAGTGACGTTTGCGAACATCACGCGTAATCTGCCCGGGCGGAACGTCGCCCGAGTGGTCTTCGATCCCGTCGACCCCACGGTGATCTACGCAGTGCTGGGCGGGTTGAACGGATCGGGCACGCCCGGTCACGTGTTTCGCACCACGGTCACGGCGCCGTCCTGGACCGACATTTCGCCAACGGTCGGCAACCCGCCCGTGCAGGTGGATATCCCGTGCAACGCGATTGCCCTGGACGGGACCGACGTCCCTACCACCATCTACGTCGGGACCGATCTCGGCGTGATTCGTTCGGTGGATGGTGGCGCCTCGTGGTACATCCTCGACGACATCCACTTTCCGCGGGTGCCCGTGCTCGATCTGGCGTTGAACCAGACGGCGGGTGTATTGTGCGCCGGCACCTATGGCCGCGGCGTATTCAAGTTTACAAAGCCGACCGGCCCCGCGATTGCCGTCAATCTCGAAGACAACCTGAGCTTCGGAACCATCTGCAGCGGTCCCGACTACCTGACGCTGACCGTCTACAACGTGGGCGTGAAGGACCTGACGATCGCCTGCATTCAACGGCTGATGGGCTCAACCGATTTCACGGTGCTGCCGACTCCGGGGACACCCCTGATCGTCGCCCCGGGCGACAACGTGGAATTCACCGTTCAATACACGCCCACGGTTTCCGGAACGCTGGAAACGGCCATCATCCGCGTCAGCAG
>JASHQD010000219.1 GCA_030037755.1 Terriglobia bacterium | reverse complement strand
ACCTTGCATGAATTCGCGACGATCGATGTGTCTCGCCATGACGTCTCCCCGCATCCACCCCTTGGATGCACTGGTTTCGATGGTAAGGGAAGAAACGGCGGGGCGCAACCGGTCTTCAAATGATATAAGGGTTAACGGCGCTGTCACGCCTCGAACGCTATTTTTGCGCTGGGGAAGGAGAATCGCATGAACAGACGCGACACTTTACAACTCGCAGCGGCCGGACTGATCGGCGCGACCCTGCCCGCGCGGCGCCTCGCTGTAGCGGCGGTGTCCTCACCGCCGCTTGACGAAAGCCGTCACTCCGGCAATTCGGCGGTGAGGACACCGCCGCTACAGCCGACGCGGCATCTCGAAGCGGAAGCGCAAGCGGCGCGCGCCACCCGCGGATTGCCGTCGCCGATCATCAAGGACATCCAGGTGATCACCACGCAGCCCGCCGGCGTGCGACTGGTCGTGGTCAAGGTGATCACCGATCAGGACGGACTCTATGGCTACGGCTGCGCCACGTTCACGCAGCGGGCCGATCTGGTGCCGCCGGCGGTCGAGAAGTATCTCAAGCCATTCCTGATCGGCAAGCCGGCTGATCGCATCGAGGACATTTGGCAGGCCTGCTACAACAGCTCCTACTGGCGCAACGGCCCGGTGCTCAATAACGCGATCAGCGGCATCGACGAGGCGCTGTGGGACATCAAGGGCCGGCAGGCGAACATGCCGGTCTACCAGTTGCTCGGCGGCAAAGTGCGCGAAGCGTGCGCCACGTACGACACGGTGGGCGGCATGGAGACGCCCGAGGTCATCGACCACGTGCGCGAGTCGATGTCCCGGGGGTTCAAGCATGTGAAGGTGCAGATCGGCGTGCCCGGCATGGCGGTCTACGGACCGCACGGCGGCGCGGCAGCGAAGGGTCTGCACGAAGGCGCGGTTTTCGAGCCCGGCCCCTACATGCGCCGCACGCGCCAGATGCTGGAAGAGTGCCGCAAGCAACTGGGCGACGAAATCGAGCTGATTCACGACGTGCACGAGCGCGTTTCGCCTCGGCAGGCCGTGCAGTTCGCCAAAGACCTCGAACCGGTGCGCTTGTTCTACCTCGAAGACGTGCTCTCGCCCGAAGACATCGACTACTTCCGGCTGATCCGCCAGCAGTGCTCGACCTCGCTTGCCATGGGCGAGCTGTTCAACAGCCCGCACGAGTGGCAGCCGCTGATCGCGGAGCGGCTTATCGACTACATCCGCGTCCACCTGTCGCAGGCCGGAGGACTGTCGCCCGCGCGCAAGATCGCCATCCTGGCGGAACAGTTCCAGGTGAAGACCGCCTGGCACGGGCCGGGCGACGTCTCACCGGTCGGCCATACGGCGCAATTGCATCTCGACTTTGCGAGCACGAATTTCGGCGTTCAGGAGGGCGGCATCATTCGCGGCGTCGAAGCTGAGATTTTTACCGGATGCGCGAGCTACAAGGATGGATACCTCTGGGCCAGTGATGCGCCGGGGTGGGGAATTGAGGTGAATGAGGATCTCGCGGCAAAGCATCCGTTCCGGTCGGATCCGCTCAACGGCGGATGGGGCGAAATCCGGCGGGAGGATGGCAGCATCATCAAGCAGTGAGCAATTCGGCGAGCGTCGGAGTCCTTCTAATCTCGGACATAAAAGCAACCTTGCTATCTGAGTTAATTCCTGCGTAGCTAGGCACACCTATCGAACTCAACTCCGATCGCAGTGGTGTTAGAATCGCCGGGGGTGCAGATGTGAAAAAAGCGTGCTCTGTAATCGTCCTTTCGGTCGCAGTCCTTTTATGCGGTAAGTCGAGAAGCTTCGCCAGCGTCGGAGGGGTGGGCGGTGGGTCGCAGCAGTGCGGTTCCGGGGGCACCCTGTACCACAATCTGACGCGACGGCCCATGCAATTTGAGCTCTTGTTCAACGTCGGAACCATGATCCTGAACGGGTGCAGTAGCACATCCTTGACCTGGACTGACGCGCAGGGGCAGCAGCAAACGATCTCAGTGAAATTTGGTTATTCAACGGTCGTCTCCACCTCACTTCCCGCTGGCGGAATGATTACATGGAGTTCTGTCCCGACACCGGGCCAAACCGCTGTCTTCTGTTGGGAATTGCAGCGGGGCGAGGCGGCGATTCTGCCCTCCAACCCCGGATACGTCAATAGTGCGTGCGGGAAGGGATCGCTTTACACCAACCTGACGGATCGTCCAGTCGAACTTGACCTCGCGGTGTGGGATTATTGCCCGTCGGGCACGTTCTCTTGGACCGACCTGGAGGGTCAAGCCCATACACTGAGCCCCGGGTCTTCAGCCGAGGGCGTGACGACATCGCTACCGGCCGGCGGAACGATCTCTTTCGCTGGGGACGGAAATAATGGTGCCATGTACTTTTGGGTAATCGAGCGACCGCAAGTCAAACTGGGGAACGACGGTGTTGCAAGTCCTGAAATCCAGCCCTGAGTTGAGGTAGCCGACGTGAAAAGGTCAAAGAATCTCCCGCCGCCGGTGCATTCCGGCGAGGTCTTGCGGGAGGATTTTATGAAGCCCCTCGGCCTTAGTATCAATAAGCTGGCGCTCGAACTGCGCGAGGGACGCCTCAGAGCCTGATAAGATGGCGTGGGTTGTACCCGATATTGCGCTGTCTGAACTCCTGTTCCCCACTGTCATCGCTCTTCTTCCAAAACTCCGGCAGAAAATACTCGGGCTTGCCCACCCAAGTCGGCACAGGCAATCGAAAGCGATGGGAGAGGTACTCAGCCACCCCGGCCAACCATGCCCGTGTCCGTGCGTCGAAGAAATCCGTGGGCTCGGCAGCAAGGAAATCCTCCGTCTTGAAGCAATAGAATTCATCAAGAAAGAGGGCGACAGCGATGTCGAAATTCTCGCCATCCGACACCAGGCTTTCCAGTTCGGCGAAATCTTTCGGTCGTCCGCTCAGTGCCAGCCCCTTGTGGCCCGGCATGCTGGGCGGAGGCATCTGCTCGATGATGCTCCATGCGACCTTGTCGAACTTTCCCATCCTCACCTTGCCCCGAACATCCCTTTCAACTTCAGGATGTCGTCATTCCCTATAATCCCCATGTCTTCCAACCGCGGTTCGACCACATTGAGGAATTCTTCCCATGACCGAATCGCGAGAATCCGGCAGAGGGCTTGGACATCATTCCAGTCATTCGAGTCACGCAACGCCTGCACCTTCATCGCCAGGAGGGCCTCGGGCGCGGCTACGATGATGTCCAGGTTCCTGAACGTGAGGTTATCCGTCCTACGGAGGTCGCTCGGCGGAAAATACTTCCTCTGTTCCTGAAAAATGGGGGCAGCTTGGGCGTTTATCCAGTTGACAGGCAGGTTGACGCCTCTTGCCTCCATCTCGCGGGTCACGGCATCACGGTACTGCTCCAGCAGGTCCATGCTGGCACGGCTCGGTGGTTGGGGTATGACATCCAGGTCTCTTGTGCCTAGCCTGGTCCCGTGCTCCAGCATCATTACACCGCCGCCGATAAGGATGACCGTTAGCTTGCGGTTAGCCTCACTGAGTTTCCGGTCAAGCAACCGAAGGGCCTCGATAGCGGTGTCGCGGTCAATCCCTCCTGCTGCCCTCCTGTCAAATCCCTTTGCCAAGTCAGGTTTGAATTTCATCCCTACGCCTACATCCACATCATACCCCGGCATCGAGGTTTCGCAATCGCTGGCCGAGCCGTACCATGTTCTTAAATGTAGCGCCTTAAGTTCGCGTGGCATCGAAAGGGCACGGCTTCAGCCGTGCCGGGAAGAACGCCTCTCCCGCGTGTCCTTTGCGACCGGCAGGGGCTTCAGCGTTTGCTGAAGCCCCTGCCGGTCGCAAGAGAACGAAGATGCCTCCGCCGCGCGGCGGCACGGCTGAAGCCGTGCCCTTCCGATGCGCACAAACTTACGACACCCGGTCTAGCTCGCTACCCAACCCGCCTCGCCTTGACCCGCTCCCGCTTTTCACCTAGATTTGATCTTCGACCATTTCCCCTGCCCGACAGGATGGTCCTT
>JASHQD010000218.1 GCA_030037755.1 Terriglobia bacterium | reverse complement strand
AGTTCGCGTTCCACAAAGACTCGCAGGCCATCTTCACCGCCGTCTATCGCCAGGTTTCGCTGGGCTACGCCATGCGGATTCTCTCTACGCCCAACGGCCAGCAGGGGAAGTTTTACGAGTTGTGTAAAAGTCTCGGGCTCGATAGTGGGATGAGGCCGGTCAATCAGCCGGTTCGGGTGAAGTCGACAGTCGACAGTCGACAGTCGACAGGGGTTGAAGGTCGAAAGTCGAAGGTCGAAGGCGAGCAATCGGCAATCGGCAATCGACAATCACTCAATCCCTGGTCCGGCCACTGGTGCGACATCTACATGGCCGTCGCGGACGGATTGCCGCTCAACCCCGAGGAGATCCGCGCGGGCTGCGACGACGATACCTGGCTGCAGGAATACTGCTGCCAGTTTGTCTCCCAGGCTTCGGAGTGGATTTCGCCGGAATTGTTTCAGCAGTGCGTTTCGAGCGAAGCGTCGACGGATTGCCGATTGACGAATGACGATTTGCGATTGCAGGAAATCGGCGATCGGCAATCGACAATCGGCAATCTCTACGCCGGATGGGACATCGCCCGCAACCGCGACCTGTCCGTCATCTGGATCAACGAAATTGTCGGCGACGTCACCTGGACACGCGGCGTGATCGAGATGAAGAACACTCCCACTCCGGACCAGATCCGCGAAGCGCGCGCGCTGATGCCGCAGCTCAATCGCCTGGTGATCGATAAGGGCGGCATGGGCCTGGTGATCTTCGAGGCGCTCGAGCGCGAATTCCCCGGGCAGGTTGAAGGCGTCCAGTTTACGCAACCGAAGAAGGAAGCAATGGCTGTCATGGCCAAGCGCCGCATGGAAGAGCAGAAGGTGCGGCTGCCGGATTCGAACGCTGTCCGGCAATCGTTCCGCAGCGTGAAGAAGAGCGTCAACGCGCTCGGCCTCACCCGATTTGACGCCGAACATGACGCGCACTTCGGCCATGCGGACCACTGGTGGGCGTTCTGCCTCGCCGAAGCCGCCGCCGCCCAGCCGGCTGCGTATCACCTGGCCGAAGTCGGGCGATTGTTCGGAAGCCCGGTAGTCTCAAGGGCGGCAGAGTGGGTTTTTTGATTGCCGATTTTCGATTTTCGATTGAACCGAGAATCGGGGACCGACAAGCGGCAACTGACGAACTGAAGAACTGACGAACTGAAGAACTGAGAGAGAACGGGGGACAGCGTTTTAACGCATATGGGAGGAACAACCAATGGTCGTCGATAGATTCTCCGGATTGTGGGAGGCAGTGCTGGCGCCGATCATCGTGCTGGTATTGGTGGTAATGGCAATCGGGTTCTTGTTGCTGGTCAGCCGGCTGAGCTGGGCGGCCCGCGAGTTCGTGGCAACGTGCCGCGAGCGGCAAAAAGCCCATCGGCGGCTGATCGAAATGCTTCAGGAACAGCTGGAGAGCAGGGAGACAGGTCTAGAGCAAATCTGGTCGGCCTCGGTGGCTCTGGGAAGCTGTTAGGTAGGTGCCAGATTCACGCTTCCGGTGCCCAATGTCAGGCGCCAGAAAGGAATTGTCGATTTGCGATTGCCAATTGCCGATTGCCGGCCCATTCGAAAGTCGGCAATCGTAAATCGGCAATCCCGGCCCCCCGTGCTTGTAGCCGCAAGCGACCCTAATGCGGGCTTGGGCTCTCAGGCACGGGCGGGCTCTCCCCGGCGAGTAGCGAGTAGGGAATAGTCAATGGTGAATGGTGAAGCTGGAGGCCAGAAGTCAGAAGTCGGTAGTCGGTAGTCGGTGGTCAGAAGTCATGGCTTAAAGACCGCAGCCAGAAACCGACGACCGGCAACCGGCAACCGCTAACCGGCTACCGAACAACTGAAGAACTGAAGAACTGACGAACTGAGAAACTACTATGGGCGCATTTACACAAATCTTTAAAGGCATTGTAAGCGGCGATCCGCTCAAGTCGATCGGCGATCTGATCGACCAGTTTCACCTTTCGCCGGAGCAAAAGGCGCAGATGCAGCAGGCCGCGCAGGCGCTGGAAGAGCAGCGCGATCAGATCGAGGCCGCGCGCGACGAGGCGCTGGCCGAGATCCAGGGCGAAAACATCCGCGCGGAGACTCAGAGTGAGGACGCCTACGTCCGGCGGGCGCGCCCGACGTTTCTCTACGTCATGATCCTCGGCATTGCGTGCTCCATCATTCTGTTTCCTGTCTTGAATCTGTTGGCGCACCGGGGCCTGGTGGTGATGGAGATTCCGAGCGCCTACCTGGAGCTGTTCGGCGTGGCGTTCCTTGGGTATACCGGAGCGCGTACGTGGGAAAAAACACGCGGCACCACGGAGGACATTCAGAGCACGCTGCAAGTTCATGCGGATCGCTTGAATAAGATTGTCGAGAGCAAGGCGGCGAATAGTGGCCGCGGATCGTAGCTGATCTTCGTTCGTGGATCGTAGATCGTGGCCCACGGACGATCGATGGTATTGAAGTGGCGTGATGTATGAAGAGCGACGATCTACGATCGACGAACTATGATCGGCCAAGTAGGAGCGGTGGATGTCGGAACTGATCAATGACGTCAGACATGAAGTCCAACGAGGCGTGATCCTCATGATTCTCGTGCGCCGCAACCTGGATTGGGTTCCGTTTTCCGAGCTGCGGGCGCAGATGGCGCGTGGGCAGGGATATCCGCTGACGGACGCCGAGCTGTGGTTTCACCTGCGATATCTTGCCGGGCGGAACTACGTTGAGACCCGTAACCCGCGTCCTGGCCGGTCGGACATCTCTCTGTACCTGGTGCGGGCCGTGCCGAAAGCGGTGGACCTGTTGGATGGGAGGCTCGAACGGGATGTGGGTATCGCATTTTGACGAGGTGCGGGAGTAGGGAGTAGGGAGTAGCGAGTAGGGAGTGGCGAGTAGGGAGTAGGGAGTAGGGAGTAGGGAGTTGGCGATAGAAGTCGAGAGTCGAGAGTATGAAAAGCGGCATAAGGCACGTGAAGAGTGACGGTGGACTGTCGACTGTTAACTGTCAACTGTCAACTTTGTTAAGCACATGCGCAGACCAATAAACAGCAACGGAAACGCCAGGCGGACGGCATCGGTCGATACGATGCTGGCGAGCCGCGACCAGGAGATCGGGTTGTTTCCCCCTAAAGGACCGGCGCTCTGGCCGAGACCAGAACCTAGCGCGCCGGTCCCGCCCCCAACGCCGCCGCCAGGCCGGCATCTGCCGACCGCGGCGACGCTGGGCATCCCGGGAACGCCGATCGTCAGCGGGTTCCTCGAGGATCTCGGGGAATACAACGGCGAACTGGCCGGCCGCAACGCACTGCCGATTTACGAAAAGATGCGTCGTGGCGACGCGCAGGTGCGGGCGACGCTGGCGGCGTGCAAGTTGCCGGTGTTGAGCGCGAAGTGGGAAGTGATGCCTGGATCAGGGCGGAACTCGGAACCCGAGAGTCGAGTTTCGAGTTTCGAATTTCGAGGCGTTGTTCGCAGTACGGGATCCGGCACCACCACTCAGGCCAAAGCCAACGAGGTTGCCGAATTCGTCCGCGAAAACCTTTTCGGAGGTTTGGAGTTTCGCACGTCGACGGG
>JASHQD010000217.1 GCA_030037755.1 Terriglobia bacterium | reverse complement strand
GATCGTGTGCCCGTGGAAAACGTGCGCTCGTTCGTCAATATGCTGGTACAGACCGAGCGCTTCGGAACGCCGATCTCGCGGTCTTTGGGAACTTACTCTGAGGCGCTGCGCACGCAGCGGCGCCAGCAGGCGGAAGAAATGGCGGCGAAAACCACGATCAAGCTGGTACTTCCGCTGGCCATTTTCATCTTTCCCTGCATTTTCATCGTCACGATAGTGCCCGCTGTGATCACGGTCATGGAGGGTTTCAAGAGCGCTTTTTGAAGCGAATCTCAATCTTACGGAGGGGAGCACAATGGATAACGTAACATTGATTCGGGTGGTGGCAGGAGTACTGGCTGTGGCCGTGCTGCTGATCCTGATCATTCGGATGAAAAAGCGGGCGCCTCGCTAGACCGGGCGCACCCATGTCCCAACCGGTTAATTTCACGCGGAGTGATCCATGTCTCAAGCGTCCGACGGCGTGTACGTGTACAACAAAACGAAAGAGTCCTTCCTGGCGTACCGCGTCAAGGTGGCGGACGGCGTCCTTTCCCGCCTTCTCGGCCTCATTGGCCGGCGGAAGCTGAACCCGGACTGCGGCTTGTGGATCTTTCCCGCGAATTCCATCCACACCTTCGGCATGCTGATCAAGATCGACGTCGTGCTGATCGACAAGGAATTCAAGGTCGTCGGACTGCGCGAACTGCTCCGTCCTTTCCGCGTCACCCGGCCCAACTTTCGAGCCGAGAGCGTGATCGAACTTCCGGCGCACACGATATTCAAGAGCGGCACGGAGGTCGGCGATCAGCTCGAAATCGAGCGCTATAAGCCGAGAAGAGCCCCGGCCGGGGACCGTCAAGAAGAAAAAAGGAAAATCCTGGCCTAGCAGGGCTTCCTGAAGCTTGATACAGGTCCGCCGGGCCTTGAAGACTCCCGCGCTCCCAGCAGTTGTTTTTCACCGGGCGCCAGAACGCCCAATGGCTCGATTGGCCGTCAGATTCGGGCGGCCGCGCCGCCTCACGCCTCCAACCCGTTCTCATTTCTGCGGCAATTCCGCCCTCAACGCGGTGGTATGATGGGCCTTCCTGATGCATTTGCTGGAGGGGCCAATGGATCGGTCGTCGGTTGGCGGTAGCCAGTTGCTGGTTGTCGGTCGTTGGTTCCCGGTCGTCCGTCGTCAGTTGGCCCAGGCCGGCCGGATTCTGCTGGCGATTGCCGCCCTTGCGTGCACCCTGACACCCGGCAAGGCGCAGAGCGCGGACGCGACCGCGGCACACACTCTGACGTCTCCGGGCGGCAAGCTGGCCGTGACGTTCGGTATCAAGAATCTTCCTGAACCGTACGCTTCGGGATCGCGGCCCTATTACAGCGTGAGCTTCGAAGGCCGCCCGGTTCTCAAGGATTCGCCGCTCGGACTCCAGTTCGACGGCGCGCCGCCGTTCGATCGCGACCTCGACGTCACCGGCGTGAGCACGGACTCGCACGACTCGACGTGGGACGATCCAATCAACGACAACCGCACGGTTCGCGATCATTACAACGAGCTGACGGTGCACCTCAAAGAGAGCGGCGCGCCGGGACGGCAGCTCGACCTGATTTTCCGCGCCTACGATCAGGGCATCGCCTTTCGATACGCGCTGCCGCAACAGGCGGCGCTCGGCCGCTTCGTCCTCAGCTCCGAAGACACGGGATTCTACTTCGCCAACCGCGGCGCGGCCTACGCGCTCAACCTCGGCAGCTTCACCACCCCCTATGAGGACGAATTCAACAAGGTGCCGCTCACCGGGATCGGGCCTGACGCCATCGTCGGGCTGCCGCTCCTGGTGGAGGTGCACAACGGACCGTGGGTTGCGATCACCGAGGCCGATCTCGAGGACTACGCCGGACTCTACATCGCCGGCGCCGATAACGTGGATAATGGCCTTGCCACCAAACTCGCGCCGCGCGAGGACAATCCCCATCAGGCCGTGATCGGCTCCACGCCCAAAGCTACGCCGTGGCGCGTGATCATGATCAGCCGCGAGCCCGGCGGCTTGATCGAATCGCACGATCTGGTGCTCAATCTCAGCCCGCCGAACGCGCTCGGCGACACCTCGTGGATCGAGCCGGGCAAGACGGCGTGGGACTGGTGGTCGGGCGATTACGCCACCGGCGTCAGCTTCAAGCCGGGCATGAACACTCCAACGCTCGAGCACTACGTGCAGTTCGCCGCCGATCATCACCTGCCCTACATGCTCATCGACGCGGGCTGGGCGCGCAACTCCAGCGCCTCGAGCGGCTGGGACCAGGCCGACATCACGCATTGGAACGACAACGTGGACCTGCCGGCCGTCATCGCTTTCGCGCACGCGCGCGGCGTCAAGGTGCTGATCTGGATGCACTGGAAATCGGTCGAGAAGCAGATGAACGAAGCCTTTCCGCTCTTCGAGAAGTGGGGCGTCTCCGGCATCAAGGTCGATTTCATGAACAGCGACAGCCAGGAGATGGTGAACTTCTACTACAACGTCGCGCGTCTCGCGGCCGAGCATCATCTGACGGTCGATTTCCACGGCGCTTACAAGCCCACCGGCATGCGCCGAACTTATCCCAACCAGTTGACGCGCGAAGGCGTGCTCGGCATGGAGTACAACAAGTGGAGCTACCGCGACACGCCCTACCACCACCTGATTCTTCCCTTTACGCGCATGCTCGCCGGCCCGCTCGACTACACGCCGGGCTGTTTCAATAACGCCACCCGCGACGGCTTCTGGCCCCGGGACGTGAACCCCATGTGCCAGGGCACCCGGGCGCATCAGTTGGCTATGTATGTAGTCTATTTCAGTCCGCTCGAGATGCTCTCCGATTTTCCCGAGGATTTCGATCACAGTCCGGGCGTCGATTTTCTCGATCGCGTGCCCACCGTCTGGGACGAGACGCGCGTGCCGGTGGGCGACCCCGGCGAATCGATCGCCGTGGCCCGCCGCAAGGATAAAACGTGGTACCTCGGCGCCATGACCGACTGGACGCCGCGCGATCTCGACATCCCGCTCGGATTTCTCGGACCCGGACGCTACCACGTTCACCTCTACGTTGACGGCCCACACGCCGGGACTGACGCCAAGGATGTTGCCACGCGAGATATGGAGCTGACCTCCGCGGATCATCTCAAGATTCACCTTGCATCCGGTGGGGGCGCCGCGGGGACTTTTCAACAGTAGTCAGTCGGCAGTGGATCGTTAACAGTCGACAGTCAACAGTAAGCAGTAAGCAGTCGGCAGTCCGCAGTCGGCACGCGGAAGACGGGCGACAGCAAAATTCAGCTCGCCACTCCCCTTCTCGCCACTCTCTGCCCCACTCCCCTGCCACCAACACCCTACTCCCTACTCCCTACTCCCTACTCCCTACTCCCCTACTTTCCCCGGGTTGCCGCTTCGGTAAGCGCCGCGAGGAATTTGTCCCTCAGCAGCGCCTCTTCGCGAGATTCGGGGCCGTCATCCTCCGGATCATCCCAGAATTCCTCAGGCGGTGGTTCAAGCACGGGATCGGTTGTTCGGTTGCTGGTAATCGGTGATCGGTTGTCGGTCTCAAAACCGGTAACCGGCTGTCGCCAACCGGCAACCCCGAACGGCGGTGGGGACACCGCCGCTACAGCAGCCTGGAATCCCGGCGGTGGGGACACCGCCGCTACAGCGCCAGGCGACCATCCGAATCTGCGCAGAATCGAGCCTCCGATCCGGCCGACCGCCTTCGAGATCGCGTCCCAGCGAGATGGTTTCGGTTCCGACCCGGCTCCTGAGCCCCCGTTTTCTCCCCACCGGACGATTTCCGTCCCCGGCTTGCAGCCTCCGCGCACCCGCCACGCCTTGGGCGGCTCGCCTTCCAGGTCCTCAACGTCCGGAACCCAGCCGTAACGCACCCGACG
>JASHQD010000216.1 GCA_030037755.1 Terriglobia bacterium | reverse complement strand
TTCAGCTCCGCCAGCAGATTCAGCGCCTCGAGCGGCTTCATGTTGTCGAGATCCGCTTCCTCGATGGCGCGGACGACTTCCGCGTTCAGCGGCGTGAAGATTGTCAACTGCACCGGCGAACGCTCCCGCGACTTGCGCGGCTCGCCCTCCGGACGCGACGCCTCGGCTGCCAGTTGTTCGCTGAGCGTATGCTCGCTGCGCTCGTGCTGCGCCAGAATCTCGCGGGCGCGCTCGATCACCGCCGGCGGCAGGCCGGCCAGTCGCGCCACTTCCACGCCGTAGCTCTTGTCGGCGCTGCCGGGCTCGACTTTGCGCAGAAAAACGATGTTCGAGCCGGACTCCTTCACCGAAACGTGATAATTCTTCACGCCCGGCAGTAGATCCGCGAGATCCGTCAGTTCGTGATAGTGGGTCGCGAACAGGGTCTTGGCGCGGGTGCTCGATTCCAGGTGCTCCACCACAGCCCAGGCGATGGCGAGACCGTCGAAAGTCGCGGTGCCGCGCCCGACTTCGTCAAGCAGCACCAGGCTTCGCTGCGTGGCCGTGTTCAGGATGCTCGCAGCCTCGGTCATCTCGACCATGAACGTGGATCGTCCGCGCGCCAGGTTGTCGGAGGCGCCGATTCGCGTGAAGATGCGATCGAGGATGGGCAGCCGGGCGCGCTCCGCGGGAACGAACGAACCCATCTGCGCCATCAGCGCGATCAGCGCGGCCTGCCGCAGATAGGTGGATTTGCCGCCCATGTTGGGCCCGGTGATGATCAGGATGCGGTCGCTGCCGGAATTGAGATACACGTCGTTGGGAATGAATCCGCCGGTCTCGCCGGGCGCGACCAGGCGCTCGATGACCGGGTGGCGTCCCTGCAGAATCTCGAACGCGCCATCGGCGTCGATCTCCGGGCGGCGATAATTGCGCTCAGACGCCAGCCGCGCGAAGCAGGCGAGCACATCGACCTCCGCCAGCACCCGCGCGCTTCGCCGGATTCGGGACGCTTCGGCGGCGACGCGGCGGCGAATCTCACGGAAGAGCTCGAGTTCGAGCGTCTGCGACCGTTCCTCGGCCGTCAGAATCTTCGCTTCGAGCTCTTTCAGCTCCGGCGTGGTGAAGCGCTCGGCGTTCACCAGCGTCTGCTTGCGCTCGTAATCGGCGGGGACAAGGGGCAGATTGGGCTTGGAAACTTCGATGTAGTATCCGAACACGCTGTTGAAACGGACCTTGAGCGAGCCTATGTGGCTACGCTCCCGCTCGCGCGACTCGATGGCGGCGATGAGCTGCTTGCTTTTCTGGCTGATCTCGCGCAATTCGTCGAGCTGCGGATTGTAGCCCGGACGCAGCAGGTTGCCTTCGGTCAGCAGCACCGGCGGCTCGGGATGAATCGAGCTTTCGAGCAGCGCATGCACGTCGCCCAGCTCGTCCAGGTTCTCATGAAGGTCGCGTAGCCGCGCGGCGCTGAACGCCGAAAGTTGCCGGCGCAAGCCGGGCAGTTGCTCCAGCGACAGCTTGAGCGCGACGAGATCGCGCGCGTTGGCGGTTTCGAGCGTGACTTTGCTGAGCAGGCGTTCGAGATCCTGAATGCGCCTGAGCGTCTTGCGCAATTCCTCGCGATCGATGGCCTGCGCTTGAAGCTCGCCGACCGAGTCCCAGCGCGACTCGATCTCGGCGGCATCGATCGACGGCCGCAGCATCCACTGCTTGAGCTGGCGCGCTCCGGGCGGCGTGACGCACTCGTCCAGCGTCGCGAGCAGCGTGGAATCGCGCGAGCCCGCAAATAGCGGCTCTACAAGTTCGAGGTTCCGCAAGGTGGACGGGTCCAGAACCAGCGAATCCTGCTGCTCGTAGAAGCGGATTCCGTCGAGATGCGCGAGCGACCCGCGCTGCGTCTCGCGCACGTAATGGAGAATAGCGCCCGCCGCGGCCACGGCCAGCGGATGGTCGTCGAGACCGTAGCCCGCGAGCGACGATACCCGGAAATGATCCCGCAGCAGGCGCCCGCCGTAATCTTCGGAGAAGACCCAATCGTCCACCGCGGTCTCCGTGAAGCGCGGCCCGTCGGGATTCTGCGAAGTGTGGGGCGCAATCGGCGGTTGCAGGTTCAGCCCCACCGGCGCCGAAAGCGCTTGCGACGATGGAATCAGCATCTCGCTGGGAGCGAGCCGCGACAGCTCTTCGAACAATCTTGCCTGCGCCTCCGGGCCGGTGAACTCCGTGGCGCGAAAGTCGCCGGTGGAAAGATCGGCGAGCGCCAACCCTATGCTCCCGTGACGCGCCGCGGCCGCCGCCAAGTAATTGTTCGCCCTGGGCTCGAGCACGTGCGAATCGATGGCCGTGCCGGGCGACACCACCCGCGTCACCTCGCGGTTCACCAGCTTCTTGGCGGCCTGCGGCTCCTCCATCTGATCGCAGATGGCGACGCGGTACCCTTTGCGGATCAGCTTGGCGATGTAGCCCTCGGCGGCGTGATAGGGCACGCCGCACATGGGAATGGGCTCGCCTTTTTCCTTGTTTCGCGAGGTAAGCGTGATCTGCAGCTCGCGCGAGGCGAGCACGGCGTCCTCGAAAAACAGCTCGTAGAAGTCGCCGAGCCGGAAGAGCAGCAGCGCGTTGGGATGCCGCGCCTTGATGGCGCTGTACTGGCGCATCAAGGGAGTGGAAAAGTCGGTCATGGGAGGTTCAGGAAGATTATCGCGGGGCGGGCTCCGCTTTGTAAACCCGGTTCGGCGAGTGGTACTGTGTCGTTTGACGGCCGCTCTCGCCGATTCGTCATTCTCGCGGAAGCGGGAACTCACGTTTTGGGATTCTTCGTGCTGATTTTCTTAACGGATTCCCGCTTCCGCGGGAATGACGAATGGCAAGAGGCGTCGCGAATTTTCAAGTTGATTTGCTCCTGAAAGGAATGCATGGACACTCGGCGTCTGTTCGGCGGCATTGAAGCCGGCGGGACGAAATTCGTTTGCGCGATCGGAACCGAAAGCGGCGATGTGCTGGAGCGCGCCGAATTCCCCACCACCGCGCCGCGCGGAACCATCGATCGCGCGCTTGCGTTTTTCGCGGACCAGCCCGCGCATGGAGCGCTCGCAGCGATCGGCATCGCGTCGTTCGGCCCGGTCGATTTGAATCCGGCGTCGCCGCACTGGGGCTACATCACCTCGACCCCCAAGGAACTGTGGCGCAACGTCGACCTCGCCGGTCCGGTGCGCGAGGCCTTCGGACTCCCGGTGGCTTTTGACACGGACGTGAACGCGGCAGCGCTCGGAGAACGGCGCTGGGGCGCGGCGCGCGGCCTCGACACATTTGTGTACGTGACGGTCGGAACCGGCATCGGTGGCGGTGGAATGGCCGGCGGCCAGCGGCTGCACGGCGTGCTGCATCCGGAGATGGGTCACATGCGGATCGCGCACGATTTGAGCGCCGACCCGTTCCCCGGCGTCTGCCCGTTTCATGGCGACTGCTGGGAAGGACTCGCGTCCGGTCCGGCTATCGAAGCGCGATGGGGCGGCAAGGGTCAGGAATTGCCCGCCGGTCACGCCGCCTGGGAATTGGAGGCGCACTACCTCGCGCTCGGGGTTAACAATCTGGTGTGCGCGCTTTCGCCGCAGCGGATCATCCTGGGCGGCGGCGTCATGCGCCACGCCAGCCTGATTCCGCTGGTCCGGCGCCGCGCGCTGGAACTGCTCAACGGTTACATCCAGACGCCCGAGATCCTCGATCACATCGACGACTACATTGTCGCACCTGCGCTTGGCGACAACGCCGGCGTTCTCGGCGCGGTCGCGCTCGCGATGGAGGGGATCGGTTGCCGGTAGTCGGTTGGCGGTTGTCGGTGGTCGGTTGTCAGTTGCCGGTGGTTGCCCGCGGTTTTCGGTTTTCGAATTTCGAGTTTCGGAAACCGACAACCGATCACCGGCTACCGGTTACCAACTCCAACCAGCAACCGACTACCGGCAACCGACTACCGCCCCAGATCCAGCGGCTGCGTCAATTGCAGCTCAAACGTAAGGCCGGGCCGCAGGATGATGGTTCGGTTCCGGGTGGCCAGCGTCATCACCAGCCCGCCCACACCTTCAGCCGCGCCCGTCACCGACGGATCAAGGATACCGCCGGCATCGACGATGGCGCTGGGTTGGCCGAGGTTGGACGCATCGACCACCGCGCTGTTGTCTTTGCCGGCCGTATTACTCTGATCCGCTCCCGCGTCTGCGCCCGGCGCCGCCTGGATCCGCGAACCGGCGAGCGAGATGACGCGCGCCGACATATGGCGCGTGGTGCCGTCGGGCAGAATAATCTCATCGCAGCGCAGTCCGAGCTGGGCCTTGCCCGAGACCCGTCCCGGCCGGACCACTTGCGTAATCTGGCCGTGCACGTAGCTGTGAACCGGAATCAGAATGTGGTCGCCGGCCACCACCGGAAAGATGGTTTCGGCGTAAATCGACTGTTCCACGTAGGCGGTGCGCGAATTGACGGTGTTCTTGAGCTCGAGGGGGATTACCGCGCCCGCCGGAACCACTCGGGAGGCTTCCGGCTTCGACGCCTCGGGCGCCGCGGGACGATGATGCAGGGTGGATTGCGGCACCAGCATAAAGGCAAGCAGAACACTACACATGTAGCCTCTCATCGTTCCTCCCTCCAGCGCCTGCAACACCGCCAGCCATGCCACCCTAGAGGGTGTTGGAAAACGGTTTCAATTCATGTCATTCCGAGCGAAGCGAGGAATCTCACTTTTTGAAAATAAATAACCTATGAGATTCCTCGCTTCGCTCGGAATGACATGAATCGGATTTTCATCGTGCGGCCCCGATGGCGCTTTCAATCGCGCCCGCGATCGACTCCGCGTGACGCTCGACGGCGGCAGCATCCTCAGCCTCCACCATCACTCGGGCCAGCGGCTCGGTTCCCGAGTAGCGGACCACCAGGCGCCCGTTGCCATCGATCTCACCTCGGCAGCGCGCCATGGCCTCGGCCACCGAGGGCACGGACTCGAGCGCGGGCTTCGTGGCCACGCGAACATTTTTGATGAGCTGGGGCAGCGGTTCGTAGTCTTCAACCAGCTGTTCGAGGCTGCGGCCGGTCGCTGCCATCATGCGCAAAATCTCCAGCAGGGTGAGCAAGCCGTCGCCGGCCAGGGAGATGTCCGAAAAGATGATGTGCCCGGACGGCTCTCCGCCCAGGTTGATCCGGGAACGCACCATTTCCTCGAGCACGTACCGATCGCCCACCGGCGTGCGCTTCAGGACCAGGCCGCGCCGCTCGAGCGCGCACTCCAGGGCGAAGTTGGTCATCAAGGTTCCCACCACGCCGCGTCCCTTCAGCTCGCCGCGCTCTTCCAGAAACTGCGACGCCACGTAGAGCACGTGGTCGCCGTCCGCCACCCGGCCGGACCCGGTGGCGAAAATGGCGCGATCGGCGTCGCCGTCGAAAGCCACGCCCAGCTCGGCGCCCGCGGCGCGCGTGGCCGCGGCCATCGCCTCGGGGTAAAGCGATCCGCAATGCAGGTTGATGTTCCGGCCGTCCGGCGCCGCATTCATGATTTCGGTTTTGATTCCGAGCCGCGCCATCAGCGCCGGACCCAGGTGGAACGAGGCGCCGTTCGCGCAGTCCATCACCAGGCGATGACCGCGCATTCGGGAGAGATTACCGGCCGAACGCTCGAGAAAATCGAGATAGTCGTTCGCCAAACCGCTTGCCGGTTCCGGCTGTCGCGCTTGAGAATCGGGCCCGGCTGCGGCCGGCGACGCTATTGGGTCGAGCACTTCCTCGATTTGAAGTTCAATCGACTCCGGCAGTTTGGTCCCGGCCCGCGAAAGCACCTTGATGCCGTTGTCCCGGTACGGATTGTGGGATGCGGAGATGACCACTCCGGCGGTGAACTGGTGATGCCGGGTGAGGAATGCCACCCCGGGCGTGGTGATCACGCCCACGTCGCTGACCTCGGCGCCGGCGGACATCAGGCCCGCTGCCATTCGCTCGGCCAGCCATTCGCCGCTCTCGCGCGTGTCGCGGCCCATAATCACGCGCACCGGCGCGCCACGTTCAGGGGCTTCCCGGTTCGCGGTCATCACCTCTCCAAGCGCAGCGCCCAGTTTCCAGACCAGCGTCCGGTCAAGCGGATATTCGCCCGCAATGCCGCGGACGCCGTCGGTACCAAAGAGTTGAGGCTTTTTCTCCACGAGGATCATTGTATCAGCCTCTGATTCTTCCACTGCCCGTTCCGGTTTCATTGTCCCGGATGGTTCCGGCCTTGTAGCCGAGTTCGGGGAGCGGCTCTGCTATTCTGCGACCAGGAGGGCCCCGACTATTACGGTGTAACCGCCGCGCGGTGGCTTCAAGGAAGGTCGTGTATTCATAGACCTGATTTCGCTTACTCACCCTCTATGAATTGTGCCGTTGCATCCCCAAGCAACTTGTCACAATCAATTGCCAAAATGTTTACAGGCCGTTGACACCTCTGCCAGCCGATCAAGACAATATGGATCGCGTTTCGGCAGGCCGGGTGTGATCAGCATCGACTGACGCAGTGAACTCGTGCGCATGCCCGCCTCGGTGTCCGGAGCCAACTCAAGTCACACAAGGAGAGACAATGAGAGACCAAATCCAGGCGGCCGTCCGCAGGCATCCCGTCATGCTGGTGCTGGCAGGGGTGGTTTTCTGCGGCCTTCTATTCAGCTCCCGCTTCCCCACGTACTCCCAGGAACAGGACCCCGGCGCGGCCACAGAGGCCTCAACGCCTTCCCGGCCTCCCACGGGCGTCTCGACCGTGACGCAGGATCCCTTGCAAATCGCGATTCTGCACTGGTACAACGCGAATCAGACGGCGACCTTCAGCGTGTCGGGCCCGTTCGGGTTGGCTTTCGACGGAGCCAGCATCTGGGTGGCGAACAACAGCACCAACAAGGTAACGAAATTGACGGCAAGCGACGGCACGGTCAGAGGCTCCTTCGCGGTGGGGACCGGTCCTACAGCCGTAGCCTGCGATGGCCAGAACGTCTGGGTTGCGAACATCAACAGCAATAACGTCACGGAGCTGAACGCCAGCACCGGAGCGGTGATCAGGACGGTGACCGTGGGAACGCAACCCGAGGCGCTGGCTTTTGACGGCACCAACATCTGGGTGGCCAACGGCGGTACCAACAACGTAAGCGTAATCAAGGCGAGCACGGGCGCGGTCGTGAATACCTTCGCCTCGACCGGAACCTTCCCCTCCGGCGTCATATTTGACGGCACGAACATCTGGATTGCGAACAACACCAGCGGCAACGTCACCGAGATGTCGACCACCGGCACGGTGCTCGGCACGTTTACAGTGGGAACGAATCCGTCAGGCATGGCCTTTGACGGAACGCACATCTGGGTGGGCAACTACGGCACCAACAACGTGACCGAACTGACGAACACCGGGACCGTCGTCGGTACCTTTGCGGCGGGAAGCGGTCCCGCGTACGTGGTCTATGACGGAGCCAATATCTGGGTGAGCGACTTCAACGGAAAGACGGTGACCAAGCTGAGTGCCAAGACGGGCGCCACGATCGGAACATTCTCTGCCGGAACCGACCCGAACGGACTGGCCTTTGACGGAGCGAACATCTGGGTGGCGAACTTCGGGAGCGGTACGGTCCAGAAGCTATAGGACCAGTGGTTAGTGGCTCGTGGCTAGTGGCTAGTCTACTGGATAGTCTCGCTGATAGTTCGAAGTCCGGGCGGCGGCTTTGCCGCCGCTCTTGTCCCTTGCCACCGGGCTCGTCCTGCTCGGGGGCCGGCAAAGCCGCAAGTTCTTACAAAAGTCCGAATGTGTTACAGGCACTCTTGCCTTGGCAGGTCGTTGAAAAACGCATCCGAAAACAGTTTTTCAACAAACTGTTCGATTACAATAGCTACGGGTGGAGGCCTGGTCCTGGTGAGGAAGTGTGTACTTCTGGCGGCGGCCCTGATGCTTGCGGCCGCGCTGGTTTCTCATGGCCAGGGACAGGCGCCCGGAGATCAAAGCGCGTCCGTCGCGCCGGCCGAACTCACGAATGACGATATCGTGAGGATGGCGAAGGCAGGGTTGCCGGGCGACGTGGTGATCGCCACCATCCGCAGTTCATCCTGCAAGTTTGACACGTCTCCCGACGCGCTCCAGGGGCTTAAATCGGCGGGCGTTCCCGATCCCGTGATCGCGGAAATGGTCAGGCGCGCGAACCCGCACGCGGGCGGCCGCGAGCTTTGGATCGCGAGATTCACCGGCGAGGATAAAGCTGCCGCCGCTATGGCCGCGGTCCAGAAGGATGATCTCGGTGCGCTGCGAGAGAGCAGCCTGTTCAGCAAGGTCACTTCGTTTTCTTCCGATGTCACCCAGCCTCAGGGAAGCTGGTCGCTTTCGGCAATCGAGACCAGCTATTCCGCGGGCAGCGCGGCCAAGCGGGTGATTGTGGGATATGGGACCGGTCGCGCCCACCTGGTGCTGGAATACAAACTCTTGAACCCGGCCGGCACCGTGGTATGGACCAAAACCATCAAGACCGAGCCGTCCTTCTGGAGTTCAACCGGGGCCGTGGGCGGAGTCCAGAACCAGGATGCGGCGGTCGACAAACAGCCGCAAAAGCTGCTCGACGAACTCTCCAAGTTCTTCGCCCTCCATCATTGAGAGCCGGAAGTGGCACGGGCCACTCCTGCCTGTGTTGCCAGGGTCGCGAGCTTAAGGCACAGGCAAGCGTGCGTGTGCCACTTCCGGCTAGCGGGGCACGAGAATGAACCCTGAAGTGGTGAGATCAGTCTGGTCGAAGAATCCCACGACGGAGCTCGAGTTGTTCATACCGATGGCGTAGGTCCCGTTGTTTCCTCCCTCCCGGGAGTTGGGAACTTCGAATGAATGGAGACTGCCCTGCGCGCTGCGCAAGAAGCCTGCAATCTGCTCACTTGTGCCGGAAACGAAGCCTGAGATTACGCCGGAATCGTTGATACTCATAGGGTAGGTGCCTTCGGTTCCGCCCGGCGCGACGAAAGTGGCGATGTTGCCGTTCAGGTCGCGAACGAAACCATCGTCAATCGTCCCGTTGAAGTAGCTTCCCGTGACCACTCCTGACGAATTGATGCTGACACCGACGGTGCTCTGGGCTCCCGGGACTTCGAAGGTGGTGAAACTGCCGTCCGGCCAGCGAATAAAGCCGCGGCTGTACTGGAAGTTGTGCTTGCTGTAGTCGCCGACGACCGCTCCGGCCGCATTAATGCCGTAGGCCTGGACGTAGACCGCGCCGGGAGGATCGATGAGGGTCACCGTGCCGTCGGCCGTGCGCAGAAAGGAGTGTGATTGAGGGCCCAAGTACTCGGGGTAAGTCCCCACCACGTCACCGGCCGCGTCGATCCCGGTTACGTAGGTGGACGCACCGTGCACGTCGAAAGTGGTGATGGCGCCGCCGGGCTCGCGAATGAAACTGCCAAAGGTGTTCTGCTGGGTGCGGAAGTAGCCCGCCACCTCGCCCCGGTCGTTGATGCAAGTCGCCCCGGTTCCAAAAGCCTCGCCTTCGCCTGCCCCGGGAGCGTCAAAAGCCGTAAACGTGCCGTCGGCAGTCTCGACGAAGGCGTGCCCCGTCCCGGCCACGTCGGTGAAAGAGCCCGCGACCGTACCGGCTGAATTAATACCAGAGATGCCGGCGGACGTCGCTCCCGGAGGGCTGACGATGGTAAATGTGTAACCCGTCTGGCCGTAGCCAGGCCGTGCCGCGGTGAGAATAGTGAAGACAAGGAAGATTCCTGATAAAGCGCCGATTTTTTGCATGCATTTCTCTCTTTCCCGGCCTCTGTGTCGCGAGTGGCCGCTGGGCCCCCGTCCGCCCCTCCGATGCGTGGGAGCGCCAGACCTACGAAGCTTGCGGCTGTAGCGCGCCTGTCCCAGGCGCGTCAATCGCGGGCGGGACGCCCGCGCTACAGCACGGGTGGCACCGCCCGTTTATACCACGCGCTTTTCAGACATCAAGTCAAATTGATAGACAAATCCTGCTAACTCGACGCGAATCTTGCTGTGCTTATGCAGTTTACTAGTACGATAACTACCGTGTGCGAAGGGTGGATTATCTCAGGCTGGCGAGGTACTCGGCGAGATTGTTCTTATCCGGCTCGGGAAGCTGGGCGAAGCTGAACATGATGGAATCAGGGCGGTGATTGCGCGGATTATTGATCTGATCGAGGATCCACTCTTTGGAATGGCGGGCGCCTTCCTGGGTGAGATCCGGACCCACTTGCCCGCCGCGTCCCTGAATGGTATGGCAGGCGTCGCAATGCTGGGCGAGAAACATCTCATATCCGCGCGGCGCCTCGCCGGCATCGCCTTGGGGCGCGGGAGGCCATCCGGCGGTGCCAATCTGGCTGGCCCACGCAAGATAGGCAATAATCGAGGTGATGGCGCTCGGACTGAGGCGCAGGTTGGGCATCCGGCGCCCGGTAGCATGTCTAGCAGGATCAGCAAGATAAGCGCGCAGCCACGCCTCGCCCCGAACAGCGTATGTCCTGGTCACGTCCGGCGCCAGATGTCCGCCGGTGCCGAGGATGGCATGGCATCGGTCGCATCCACTATGTATCCAGAGCCTCTTGCCTTCGGCAACGGGCTCGGAGATTTGTGCGGCGAATGCCTTGTGCGGCGGTCGATAGAGGATTTGCGCCGTAACTGCGCAGAAAAGCAGGGCGTTAACCCGAACGGCGGATCGGAGCGTGGCGTGGCTGGCGAGCATCACCAACTCCTTTCAGGTTCAGCAAATCAGGATTGAGCCGTCGCCTCAGTGATCAGCATCACCAGTGAAGGTGACCACCTAACCACCCACCGCAATCTCCTGCCTGCGCTAATGCTGTCGCCTTGCGGCGAGAGCTCGCGGGCTTTCTAATCCACGACTCGTCAACTCCCGCTTCCGGCCCTGATGCTATATACTTTCGAACTCGTTCAAGCATGCGGGGGCAAGAGTGTACGACGTCATCGTTGTGGGAGCCCGGTGCGCAGGCTCGCCACTGTCCATGCTGCTGGCGCGCAAGGGGTACCGGATTCTGCTCGTCGATCGCGCGACTTTTCCCAGCGACACGGTCTCCACACACTTCATCTGGCTGTCGGGCGCCGCGTGCCTCAACCGCTGGGGTCTTCTGGATCGTCTCCGGGCAACAGGATGCCCTGCCATCCGTGAAATCGGACTCGACTTCGGGCCTTTCATCGTGAAGGGGACGGCTCCGCCGCTTGATGGCGTCGCGGACATGTTCGGCCCGCGGCGCACCGTTCTCGATAAACTCCTGATCGACGCCGCCGCGGAGGCTGGTGCGGACGTCGAGCAGGCATTCACGGTCACGGGGATCACGTCAAGCAACGGTCGCGCGACCGGAATTCGCGGCCATGGGCGGAACGGCGCGGAAATCGAGGAGAGCGCGAAGATCGTGGTCGGCGCCGACGGCAGGCACTCGGCGATCGCGTCCGCCGTGGGCGCCGATGTTTACAACGTCAGGCCTCGAATGACGTGCTGCTATTACAGTTACTGGCGCGATGTCCCGCCGCATTTTCTCGCCCTTCGCGCGCGTCCGAATCGGCTTATGGGGACGACCCCGACCAACGACGGCCTCGTCCTCGGCCTGGTCTTTTTCCCGCTCGCCGAGTTCGACAAGGTCCGATCGGACATCGATGCCCACTTCATGGCCAGCATCGATACCGTGCCCGACCTCTCGGAAGCGTTGCGCGCGGGCGAGCGCGTGGAGCGCTACTACGGAGCCGCCGACATGGAGAATTTCTTCCGGAAGCCCTACGGGGAGGGGTGGGCCCTGGTCGGCGATGCCGGATATCAGAAAGACGCATGCACGGCGCAGGGCATCTCGGACTCGTTCCTCTCCGCCGAGTGGCTCGCAGAGGCTATCCACGAGGGACTCTCAGGCGTCCGGCCGCTGAACGACGCCCTGGCGGAGTATCATCGCAAGCGCGACGAACACTTCGCGGCGATTTACCAATTCACCTGCGGAATAGCCACCTTGGCGCCGCCTCCACCCGAGATCCAGGCGCTCTACGCCGCCCTTGTTCACAACCCGGCGGAGTCAGACCGTCTGCTTGGGACCTTGGCCGGCACCGTCCCAATTCCGGAGTTCTACTCGCCGGAAAACGTGGCGCGAATCATAAGCCACGCGGCGGCTGCGGCTGTGAGGTAAGTTGGCCTTAGGACAAGGAGCTTGAGTTAGAAGGTCTCCAGGTTTTGCCTGTCGAGTGTTAACTGTCGACTGTCGATTCTCTCAACGGCCGACTGTCGACTTCTTTAGGCAGCGCAGGACCCGAACCGGGCGGACTTCGCCCTCTCGCCGAGGACGTTCGCGAAGTACTCCAGCACAGCGATCATCCTCAGCAGCGCGGGCCCTTGAGCAACATTGGCCACAGCGGAGAGTGCGCGGAAGTAGAGGGTGAGCAGGCGCTCCGAGGAAGTAAGCCGGCCACTGCGATTGAAGGCGTGCTTCAACAGGTGAACCAGCGCCCAGCAGTCAGCCTTCAGGCTCTCGCGGAGGCCGGAACACTCGGCCGGGGTGCCGGACTGCTCTAGCAGCTTGCGGATCGCGGGAAACGCCAGCGAATTCGCCTCGATGATCGGCTCCGACAGCGGGTCGGCAAACTCCCGAAGCAGAATGCGCTCGCAGACCGCTTGCAAATAAAACAGGAAGAGTGCCACTGAAAAAACCAGGATGAAGATTGAGATGACCATTTGTTAATCTTACCTTAACTCTCTCGTAAACTACTCAGAACTACACGAAGCCGGAGCTCCACTGTCCTCAAATGAGGACGGGTGAACCGGCTCGAGAGCGTCTTTCGGATACACTCGCCTGCGCGGGCGGTCCGTAAGTTGCTCTATTCTCGAGGCACGCGCGATCCTGGCACCCTGTGCCCGCCGGTACTAATGCACGCTGCTGGCCATTTGTTGCCCGAAGGGCAACGCCATCCAGCGCGATCACGTCAACGCAATTCCGGCGCGCTCGCTCGTCATTCCGGCGGAAGCGGGAATCCGCCGAAAAAGAATCCCCGCTTCGCGCAACTCAAAGTCTCACTGCTTGTCGAACACCATCGTGGCCTTAAACGGCTTTCCCTGACTGTCCGTGCCGGTGCGCGAAATCGTCATGGTCTTGCCGTCCGCCGAAACCACGCGCCGGTCCGTGTAAACGACTTTGCCGCCCTTCTTGGCGGTCGCTTTCAGCACGTGTGAACTGACGCGCTGAAGCGCGATGCTGTCAAACGTGTCACTGCCGTTCTGAGTGCCCGGCGTGCCGTCCAGTTTTCCTTCATAGGTGAAATTCACCGCCTGGCCTTGCATGCTGGTGCCTTGAACCGTGGCCTTCAGAGTGTCACCGGTAACCTCGTATTGCGCGGTGACGTTCTGCACGGCGTCAGCGCCTGCCAGCTTGGACTTGTCCGCGTTCATTTTCCACGTTCCTGCAAACGGGCTTTCCGCCCCGACCAGGGCGATGCTGAAAACGAACACGGCCAACGCTGCATTACGGAATTGTTTTATCCACATACGCGTTCCTCCCTCGCCCGATACATACACCTTCCGGTACCAAAGTTCAATATGGGTGAGCGCGGGGTAGCGACAACATAGAGGACGGCGCCGTCGGGACGTGCGGCCGATTACTTCAGGGCGGTGAGGTCTCAGACTGGCGCGGCTTTGGAGTGCGGCAGCGTGCTGCCGCTTTGCGAAGGCTAGCGCGCTGGCCGGACGGTGGCGTTAGGGGCCGGACCGCGAGCAAGCTCGCGTGAGGAAAGCGCCACCGCCTCCTTCTCGATGAAGTGCAGGCGTTGGCCCGGAAGGCGTTCGCCCTGTCGAAAGAGAATCCCAGGAAAGCCTGACCGGAAGCGGAGGCAGGCTGACGAAGATGCCGTCTGCCTGCCACGCTGCCGCTGAGTTACCCTCAGTTACTGACTGGCCCATCCCTTGATGTTCACGATTTCCTGGCCGAGCGTACCGCCGTGGCCAGCGTTGCAGCCGCCGTGGCCGTTGCTGACGCCGATGCCACCGGTGTTCTCGATGAAGTCGTCGTCCTCAGCCTTCGTCAAGATCTGGCCGCCCATGTCGCCTCCCACCTGGATTTCTCCGGTGCAAAGCAGTCCATTGGCCGGTGTGTTGGTTTGCAGAGGATCAGTGAAGTGCGAGCGCAGTATGGTGAGGGGTACCGGCAGGAAGTCCGAGATTTCGTTCTTGGCCTGACTCTCAGCGTCAGTGAGAAGAGTCGCGATGCTCGTCGGCTCCGGCGATGCCGTCGTAACGCGCAGGACGCCCCAGATGGGATACTCGCCGCTGGAAAGGTTCGGGAAGGTCAGCTTGCAAGGCGGCGTGGTGCACGAGGGGAACACGCCTCCTCCATTCGGATTGGAGCTGTAGGAGGAGTACAGAGGCTCGACGCTGTCGACCGTAAGGTATCTCGCCAGGCCGATGAGTGGGGCGACGTTGCCGAAGCTGAAGTATTCGTAGCCGATGCCGTCTTCGACAGTCTCCAACTCACTGGTCATTTCGCCGTTGCCAATCGTTCTCTGGCGAGTGCCGCCCGAACTGGCCGTCAGATCGAGCGGATTATAAGGGGAGCCGCCCGTGGGATTGGTGACACCGCACTCCTGGCTGAAATTGCCGCCCGTGCCCGAAGCTACTTGGTCGTACTCGAAGGTGTTGTAAGTACCTGAAAGAGGCTCCCGTTCCAAGACGTGCAGCGGCGTCACGGTCGATTCAGTGGCGCCCGGCACAAGAAACTCCGTCGTGGTGGCGTTGCCGCTGAAGACGTATCCCACTTGCCAGGTGTTGATGTTCTTCAGCTCGGTACTGCCCAGTCCGTTCGCAGAGGTGTCTGCGATATTGACGATGACCAGCACGGCCTCCGCGCCGACGTCCGTCGTCTGCCACGCCTGCACGGGCAGGCCGCTGATGGGATCATTTCCGGAAAGGGCCCAGAGCACCGGCGTAACGAACTTGGTGCTGAAGGCGCTGTCGATGTTTACGCCGACACCGCTAGCGGGACCGGGCGAATAGCCGAGAGTATAGCCGGGGCCGCAGGCATAGGGTGACGGTAGCGCATTGTAAGTCCGGTCGGTCGCCCACAGGGCGTCCTCAGGACGAATATCGGTGGGAGCCCCATTGAAGACGCACTGGCTGCCGGTCAGGCAGGTGCTGGTGGCGCCATTACTGCCAAAAATCTCGTCGCAAACGGTTGTCGAGAGAGCGGCGTCGGTAAGGCCGGGGACGAGATTGCCGCCCGCCGGAGGAGAAGCGCACGTGAACCCCGTGGGAAGGTTGAGCTGTCCGCGTGGATTTGCGAAGAACAGGCGCTGGGCCGTGGTTGAATCGACGGCGACGTAGGCGCAAACCTCGGTGGGAGAGCTGCT
>JASHQD010000215.1 GCA_030037755.1 Terriglobia bacterium | reverse complement strand
GTACCCAGGGTGGAGTAAGTGCCGCTCAACAGATTCAGGGTGGAATTGTTGTCAATCTGGAGGACTCCGCCCGCGGGATTGCTGATCGTCCCGCCCAGCGTGTTGGTGCTGTTACTCAGGGATTCGATCACGCCGGTCGAGCTGTTGTTGATGGTGCCGCTCTGCACGGTGCCGTTGTAAAGCTGGAGCGCCGAAGCACCGGTCAGGGTCACGGTTCCGCCGTTGATGGTCGCATTGGTTACCTGCACCGTGCCGTTGTTAGCCGAAATGGTCCCGCTGGTGTTGGTAACGGTATCGCCGTTGAAGACCAGGATTCCCCCGTTGGCTTCCATGGTGCCATTGTTCGTCACGCCGCCGTTGGCCTGGATCGTGAGGGGAGTCGGCTGGTTGGCGTCAATCGTCCCGGAGTTGACCAGCGTCATCTGGTTGTTGCCGATGTTCCCCGACCCCTGGATCGTCTCCTGATTCGTCAGCGTGTCGCCGCTCGCGCTGCCGAAGATCAGGTTGTACTGGTTGTTGCCCATCGTCAGCGTGCCGCCGCCGCTCAAAGTAACCGCAGAGCTTCCGATAATCAGCTCCGTGTAATTCCCGCTGGAGTTCATGGTCATCTTGCCGGCGTTACTGATCGTTGAGCCGTCAATGGTCAGAGCTTCGTCGTTGTTCAGATTCCAGCCGTTGCCGGAGTCTAAAGTCAGGTTGTTGATGGTGGCGGACACATCTTCGGTCACGGAGGCGGCCGTTCCCGTTCCCGTGATCAGCACGTCACAGGGAGCGGCACAACTGCTGCCGCCCGGCGAGCCGTTAGACCAATTGCTCGCGTTGCTCCAAAGGCCGGTGCCGGCTCCGTTGGTGAAGGTATCCGTGTTGTCAGGAGGCGCGGTGCCATTCAACGATGACGCCGGCACCGCGGCAACGAGCGAAACAAATCCGGATGGCTGGTTGAGAACTCCGCGGTGGCCCGCGTTGACGATAACCTGCTGCCGGCCTGCCACTCGGAGGATCTGCCGGTCCAAAATCCAGCCGGATACCGCTTCCGGGCCTGCGATGAACCATCCTGAATTGACACTGCCCGAATCAGGCCGCCGGGTTCGCTCGTGCGGTGAGGCCGAGAGCGAGATACCGCAAAGCGAGGCGAGCACCAAAGTGCCTGCCAGACACCACCGTGTCAGGTTCCTGATGGAACTTGTCGCTGCCATCGCAATCCTCCCCAAGGCAGGCCGACGAAAGGGCGCGGCCTCGAGCCGCGCCGTTCGCCGCCCCCAACGACTTCATTGGCTTTTCAACAACCTGTTACGGGACACACCCTTGCTCTTGCCGCGGAACGCACACCCCTACCTGGATGTCCCGCGGCGGACTTGGTCCTAGGTCTACACTATGCATTGCGCAGAAATCGGTGAAAAACCGTCATCGGTGAGAAATGATGCAAGGACGAGGCGCAGTTTTAAACGTCCGATGATCAGCAACAAGGTAATCCGAAAGCAGTGAACTAACTGTGACCATCATCACAGCGGAGCACAGCCAAGTCGTCGTATCAGGTTATTGGGGGCCGCGTTGGGGGGCGGGCGGGCCTCTTCGGTTCGACTCCCCTTCGGGCCTGCCCTCCTCCGCTTGAGCTTCACTCCGATTTCGGCATGCTGCGGTTTTCGCTTTCATGCCTCTCTCCCTTGTGGAATGAAACCCGGAACGCCGGTCGTCACCACCGGGTTCAGCCTCTGTCGGGTCTGGATTCGATCGATTTCCTCCAGCGCGTCTTGCGGAAGGGCAGAGATGTCGAAATTCTCTCGCGCCCGGGCCGCGTTTCGGGGCGTGGTGAGCAAGGCAGTACCGCGCTGCACCGCCCAGGCCAGCAGCACCTGTGCCGGTGTTTTTCCAACTCGCGCGGCGATAGCCGAAATGACTGGATCTTCGAGCAGCCCGGGCTTCATCCCGTGACCCAAGGGCGCAAAAGCCAAAAACACAATGTCCCGCGCCTTGCAGAATCCCAATAGCTCCGTCTCGGGCAGATAGGGATGTGATTCGACCTGGACCACGGCGGGCTTGATTCTGGCGGATTCATAAATGGGCTTCAGTCCGTCTAGACTGATGTCGGAAAGTCCGATGGCCCGGCACCTGCCATGGTCCACGAGATCCTCCATCGCTTTCCAGGTGTCGAGTAAAGTCACGCCGTGGTCGTAAAGGACATTGCCGTCTTGATCCCGCGGGTCCTGGTCGTCACCGGGTTGAAATGCAAATGGAGTGTGAATGAGATAGAGATCCAGATACTTCAGCCCGAGCCTCTCCAGACTCGCCTCGAAAGCCGGTCCCACGCGCTCGGGCCGGTGATTGGAGTTCCACAACTTTGTGGTAACAAACATGTCTTCGCGCGCGATTCCTCCAGCGGCAAGTCCCGCCTGCAAAGCCCTGCCTACCTCGCGCTCGTTCCGGTACCTTTCCGCGCAGTCGAAGTGTCGAAAACCGGCCTCCAGTGCGTCTCGGGTCGCAGTGATCGTCGCGGCCAGGTCAGGAATCAACGTGCCGAAGCCGAGCGCGGGCATATGGCCGGCTCCCTCGCGGAGTGGAATTCTCGTCATCCGCAGATCAGAAGATTCAAGCATGGTTGCACCTGCGAGCTGTTTTGCGTCCGGCATAACGGGCCGAATTCAAAGATGAGATGCGGCTGGACTATGTCGAGTTCCCGCAGGCTGCCCGGGAAATTGGCCGGTAACCACCGGCCGTTGACTGGCTCGAACCCAACCACTGGAGTCTCGCCCCGAAACCGGGCTGCCGCGGAGGTGGGTTAGTTCTTCAGGGCGGCAAATCGTTTCACCAACAAGAGACGCGGGCAGCGGCTTGCCGAACCCGACATCGCGACCATCAGCGGGGCGGTCGCTGGTTTTTCTTGTTCTGCGCCTCATAGCGTTCCCTGGCGGCCTGGATGCTTTCCCGGTTACTCGCCGCCCATTCCTCCAACTGGCTGATGGGGACAAGCAGGCTGCGTCCGAGCCGGGTCAACTCGTACTCGACGCGCACAGGAACAGTGGGGCACAC
>JASHQD010000214.1 GCA_030037755.1 Terriglobia bacterium | reverse complement strand
TCGGCAATCTCGGCGTCAAGATTTTCCACCAGCAGAACGACACGGAAACCTGCAAGTACGCCGCGGATCTCATCGGCAAGCACTACCGCTATCTCGATAATTTCAACGCGAGCGGGGGGAGCGGAGGCGCCCAGGCGAGCGTGGGCGGCTCGCAGCAGCTCGTGCACATCCTGGAGCCCATCGAGTTTACAAGGCTCGCCAAGCCCGACGCGCGAAGCCCCTATGCCCAGGCGATTGTCTATCAGTCGGGCAAAGTCTTTAACGCGACCAAAACGAAGGGAAACCCCGACGGCCGTAACTACCTCCCGGTGTTCTTCTCGCGGGAGGCCTGAAAAGGAGAACGAAGCATGTCCCCAGACAAGCAACAGGCGCCCGGCGCCACCAACATCAATACGCTGCACGATCAGATGTGCAACATCGTCTATAACCTCTGTTCGATTATCACCACGCCCATCGAGATGCTGCTTAGGCCGCGGTACGGCTCGCGGTATTTTCCGCCGCTCGTCCTGGCGCTGAGCTCGCTCATGATGGTGCTTCTCCCGGTATTCTCGGGGCTCGGCGGGATGATTCCGTTCATGCACCCACCCGCGCCGCGCGGCTTTATCGGCATGGCCGAGCTGTCGCGCTATTACTTCCTCGGCGCATTCGTCCACGGCATTCGCGTCTGGCGGCGCATGATCCACATGGAACGCGAGCAGCACAGCCAGTGGGAGGGACCGCCGCTCCCTCTGTTCCATCTGTTTCCCAGGGGAAATTCCTTCTGGTTCTGCCGCATCGTCTGGGAGCCCGTGTTCGTGTTCGCGGCTTCGGTGGTGCTTGAGAACCTGCTCATCCTGCAATCCTCGGCCGCGACCTATCTGCGGGTGGCGGCGTTCGCGCTCGCCATGAAGCAATACGTCGCCTGGTATCAGCAGTGGCAGTACCTGCGGGAGATCATGGACGCGCGGTTTGCCGCGCCCATCCTGGCGAAGCTGGCCGACAACAAGGCGACCGACTCGGAACTCGAGGCCGCACGCCTGGCAAGCTTCCCCAAGGACATGCCCGAGGAAATGAGGCGGGGCGCGGTCGTGCATCTTGCGCGCATTTTCCTGCCCTCGGACGAGCCCGCGCCGATCCCGGTCTCACGCGTTGAGAGCCCAACTGAAGAGAGGTGAAAAATCATGGAAACACTCCGCAAATACCGCAAATTCCTCTGGGCCGCCGCCGTGGTTCTGCTCGTGATGCATTACGGCCCATGCCTGGTCGGTCCCCCGCGCCGGGCCGCGTTTAATGCCAGGGTGAATCCGCGCGGGCCGGCGGGGCGCGGCCGGCCGATCGGCGCATCAAGGTCCGCTGCCGCTGCGGCACAGCAGACGGCGGCGGAAGCTCCGGGCGCTACGCCTCAGGCGGGGACATCGCCCGCCGCGGTGACTCCCGACCCTGCCTTCGCGAATGTCGCGGGGCACTGGAGGGGATTCGTGGCTGATCGCTGGGACTCCTGCGACCTCGCCCTGGAGCTTCAGGACAATGCGGGACAGTTCGCGGGGTATTCCACGATGAAATGCCCGCCGGCCCAGTTCATGGTGGAACAGGCGCGGAGGTGGAGACGATACGGCCCGGCTGCTGCTCCGAACTTCGCGCGCCAGGCGGGCAATCCGACGTCGGCGATTCTCACGGGCTCGGTCGAGGCCGGCTCCATCCGCTTTCACGTCGACCAGAACATCGGGGTCGCCGAAACGCCCGGCGCCTGCAACATGACCGGGCTTACGGTCACGCCGTTCGGCACCGGCCAAATCGCCGCGCAATGGCAGCAAGAAGCCCCCTGCGGGCCGGGCGAGATGGTGCTGCAGAGGGATCGCCGATATCCGTTGCCGCCCGGTGGCCGGTGATGCGCCAGCGGCGCCGCGTCTTGATTCCATGGGTCGGCATGGACCGGAACCCCACGCTCTTTTTGAGTTGGCTCCAAAACGGCACGCAAGGAGGCGGGCATGGGATTTAAGGACTGGATGAGAAAGGGTCAGGAGTCTGCAAAACAGTCCGTTGCGCAAAATGCACAAGAGCAACGGCCGCAGACGGCCAGGGAAATGTACAACCGGCTCGGCGCACGGGAAAAGGCGAGCCGGGTTGCGCCGACCGCGGACCAGGAGGCGCGGGCGCGAAAGATCGGGGAAGAGATGCGCGAGATGCATCCCGGCTCCGGCGGCGCCGCTCCGGCGCAAACGGACGCGACCGGGAGCGGTGGTAGCCCGCAAGCGCAAAGGCAGAAGCAGGAGGGCCAGGACGTAGGGCAAGCGGCGCTGAGCCCGACCGATGGGAGCGCGGGGAAAACGGCGGGGCAGGAAAAGCACACGACCGAGGAAACGCGCCCGAAGCGGGAGAAGCCTGTTGTTCAAAGGCCCAAGACCTTCCCGCGCAGGCGTCCGTCCTGGGAGCGTTAACGCGCGTCAAGGTCGGCCAGTATATCCCGCTCCAGGTCGTCGCACATCGCGCGAATGCGCACGGCGGCGGCAATATCAAAAGTTTGGGCGCCGGCTCCTGGAAGGTGCTCGAAACGCTCCAGCTGGCGCCGGGTGCGGGCGACAAAGTCGAGCAAATCGGCTTGCGTCGTCCATTTCCCCAATGGCCGCAACTCGAAGACAGCCGCGCGCGGCAGCATGGGAACGGACGTTTCCACAAGGCCTCCGTTTGAGGGGTCGATCCTGGCGCTTGAGATTACCCAAGGCCGGGGTCCGAGGCAAGCGAAAATCGGAGTTTCAAGCAGACAAATCCAAGCGCCGGGGCCGTGTTTCCCTGGTCTCCGGCCACGAGGTGAAATCCTATGCCCGAGCCTTACCTGGGTTGGATACCAGGCCACTCATCTGGCCAATCGGCGACCCAAGCGCCGAGTCAAGCGCAGAGCCAAACAGCCAGCCAACCGCCGAGCGAAGCGCCTACCCAACCGGTAGCGAACATGTCCGCCGACGCAAAGGCAAAGGCCTTAGAAGCCGCGGGTCCGATCCATAACGCCATGCAGCAGCCGACGACGTTATCGCATCCCCCGCGTCCGGCGGCACCCACCCCCCCGCCCTCGCTAGGGAGGAGTCCGGGAGGCGGGAGTCCGGGAGGCGGGAGTCCGGGGGGCGGGAGTCCGGGGCGGGGGCGTTAAGTGGCGCTTCTCGACTGGGTGAGAAAAACCGGAGGCGGTAAGCAGGGCGCAGGGAAAGAGCGGAAGGTGTTCCTGAGTTACGCCGAGAGGTGTGCGCTCCGGCGCATGACGCAACATCTCGATGACGGCCTTGTGGTGCACAAGCTGGGGGCCGACTCGGAGAAGGCGTTCAATGGCATGGCAGAGCGCCTGTCTCTGCGGCCGCGTGATCCATTCGCAGGGCAGCCCGTAAGCATTAGCCCGAAGGAGGCGGAGGCGGTCAAGGCGTTTCAGTCAGCGTATGAGCAGGATGCCAGAGAGGTGTATCCGGGCAACCGGCAAATGCGGTCGGATGCCGAGGCCGTCCGGCAGGCTTTGGAGCGTGATGGCAAACCCAAAACGCGAACTGTGGCGGGCCGGACCAAGGGTGACGCCATCGAGTTCTGAGAGGGCCAAAGCTATGGGGCGCCTGGAT
>JASHQD010000213.1 GCA_030037755.1 Terriglobia bacterium | reverse complement strand
TCCTCTTGACCGTCAGCTTTAGCGGCTTCGCGCAGGACACCGCCAACTTGGACGGGACGGTCACCGATAAAAGCGGGGCTGTCATTCCTGGCGCTACAGTGACGATTTCGAACCCCGACAAAGGGTTCACCCGAGTACTGACCAGCGACTCTGCCGGATTCTTCGCGATCACGGCCATTCCCATCGGCGACTACGTGGTGACGGCGGAGGCGGCAGGCTTTCAGAAGCTCGTCCGCTCCGGCATCACGCTGCAGGTCGGCCAGCACCAGAGGGTCGACATGCAGATGAGCGTCGGCCAGGTGACGCAGGAGGTGACGGTCACGGGCAACTTGCCCAAGGTGCAGACCGACACCGCGGCGGTTTCGTCCGTGATCAGCAACCAGCAGATCCAGAACCTCGACCTGAACGGACGCAACTGGGTCTCGCTGGCCTTGCTGGTCCCCGGCGCGGTTCCGGATAACGGCCTTGACACCACCGACGTCGGCGTCTACGGCAACAACAGCATCTCGTTCAACGGCAACCGCATGCAGTACAACAACTGGGAGATCGACGGCGGCAACAACACCGACGAAGGTTCGGCCTCCACTTTTAACACCTATCCGAACCTCGACACCATCGCCGAGTTCCGCATCTCCACGTCGAACTACGGCGCGGACATGGGCAAGCACGCCGGCGCCAACATCGAGGTGGCCACCAAATCCGGCACCCGCGAGTTCCATGGCGACCTGTTTGAGTACAACCGCAACTCCGATCTCGCCGCCAACCCCTTCTTTACGAACCGCGACTGCATCGGCTCATGCAACGATTATGGCGCCAGCAATGCAGCGAGAGCCCCGCTCAATTGGAATGACTGGGGCTATACGTTTGGCGGCCCCTTCTACATCCCGGGCCATTACAACACCGATAAGTCGAAGACGTTCTTCTTCTGGTCGGAAGACTGGCGGCGTTACCGCCAATCCGATACCTTGAGCAACGGGACGCCCTCGCTACTCGAGCGTACCGGAGACTTCTCGCAATGCGATCCCAGCTCTCCGAACTTCAACACACAGGTGGCTGGCGGTACTGCAGCGAGTCACAGCTGCGTGCTACCGGACGGCTATGACAACGTAACCTCGATACCAGGCTTTTCCACCAGCTCGCAAGCCTATGCCAACGCTCAGGACTTCCTGAACGCCTACTTCCCGCTGCCCAATAGCGGCCTCGGCGGCTGGTTTACGCAGGCGAGCGCTCCGGTGAACTGGCGGCAGGAGCAGATCCGCGTTGACCAGAACATCAGCGACAAGACGCAGGCGTTCTTCCGCTACACCCAGGACACCTGGAACACGCTGACGCCTCAGACTCTTTGGGGCTGGTCGTCCTACGACACGGTGAAGACTCCGTTTGACGGCCCCGGCGAGAGCGCGGTGTTCCATGTGACCCACACTTTCAAGCCCACCCTCGAGAACGAGTTTGTGGCGTCTTACACCACCGACCACATTCTCCTTTACAACCAGGCGTCAGACTCGGTGGCGAATTCGCTGGTCCGTCCGAGCAGCTTCGTGCAGAGCCACCTTTTCGCGGCCAACAACGGCAACGACCTGATGCCGGAGGCGGAACTGTGCGCCGGCCTTTCTTTCTGCACGTTCGAGGGCGAGAGCAACCACCCGTGGTTCAATTCCAACCCGATTATCGTGTGGAAGGACAACCTGGCTTGGGTCCATGGCGCTCACACCACCAAGTTCGGTGTTTACGTCGAAAACTACCGCAAGAACGAACAGTTCGGCACCGTGACTCAGGGCGGTGACGAGTTCTATGGCGGCGGCCCCGCCGGGTTTAGCACCGGCAATGCGTTGGCCGACATGATGCAGGGCAGCATCTCAGGGTACTATGAGGGCACCCAGGTGTTTGGCGGCGTACCAGTCGGTGGCTACGCTAAGGGCCACTGGCAAATGACCGATACCGAGCCTTACGTCCAGGACGACTGGAAGGTGACTCCTCACCTCACGTTGAATCTGGGCGTTCGCTACTACTTCTATACCCGCATCCACGACGTCAGCAACCCGACGATTGACTCTGGATTCGAGCCGAGCGAATACAGTCAGGCCGACGAGGCCCAGCTTAACGCCTCGGGCGAGTTTATCGCCGGCACCGGCGATACGCCGATCGCCTACGGCAACGGCTTGGTCGAGTGCGGCCACAACGGTGTCCCAGATGGCTGCCAGCTCCGTAATACCGGAAAGAACATCGCTCCGCGATTTGGCTTTGCCTGGGACCCCACGGGAACCGGTAAGACGTCGCTTCGCGGCGGCTTCGGCATCTACTATGAATCCGGGAACGGCAACGAGGCGCAAACGGAAGGCGGCGAGGGCAATGCTCCAAGCGCCCCCGGCGTTAGCGTTTATAACGTTTCAGGTTATGGCAACATCGCGCCTACCGGGTTGCTGGTTCCATCCCCAGTGAGCTTTACGGCCATTCCTCCCAGCGAGCATTGGCCTCACGTTTATCAGTACAGCTTGAGCCTTGAGCACGAGTTCGGCACCAACAACATCGCCAGCTTGGCCTATGTCGGAAACATGGGCCGCGATCTCGCGCGCGAACTGAACATCAACGAAATCCCCTTCAGCTCCAGTGGCGTCGCCAACGTTACGGTTCCGGCGCTGGCGGGGTTGACGGGCAGTCACGGCCCCTCCTACGGTGCACCGGGCGACTTAGGCGAGCAGATTTGCAACTCCGCAGGAAGCTGCGACGTGCAAGACGAGCTGATCTACGAGGAGAAGGGAACCAACGACGATTGGTTCGTCCCGTACGTGGGATACAGCTCCATCGGCATGA
>JASHQD010000212.1 GCA_030037755.1 Terriglobia bacterium | reverse complement strand
ACCTGGACGTTTTCGCGCACCACGGCATGAGAGTGGGCCATGAAGCGATGGCCGATGCGGGCGCCGCTGTAGATCACCACAAAGCTTTTAAGCACGCAGTTGTCGCCGACCACGGCATCATCCTCGATGACAACGTAGGGTCCAATCGACGGATTGCGTCCGAGGCGGGCGGTAGGGGCGATCACGGCCGTGGGATGGATGCCGGCGCGCGGCCGGGGCATATCAGCGAAGAATTCCACTGCCCGGGCGAAGGCCAAGTAAGGATTGGCCGAGCGCAGCAGGTTTTTGCCGGGCAAATCGGCCGCTTTATCGACAATGATCGCGCCGGCATGGGTCTCCAGCGCCTTCTGGTAGTAGCGGGGATTGGCCAGAAAGGCCAATTTGCGCTCCGAGGCGTCCTCCAAACCGCCAACACCGTCAATTTCGAGGCCGGGCGGACCTTCCAGGACGCAATCGAGTCGCGCGGCGATGTCTGCTAGGGTCATGAGTGCTCCGATCCTGAAAAAGTGGCAAGTGACGAGTGGCAAGTGGCGAGTTCCGCACCCCTGCAGTGCTGCAGGCTGTCAACTGTCGACTGTGGACTTGGTAAATCGAGTGGCAGACCGTGGGGCGAAGAGGAATCCGGCGCGTTGAGGTGGTGCGCCCGCATAAATCTCTTAGAGAATACCTTTATAGTTGACGGTCACGTGGTGTCAAGGGGGAAGATGAGAATCATGCGGATCTCGACTCCTTTAGTGACCGGAATCACATCAGGAAGCCGGCCAGCCAGAACGCCGGCGGCTCGCTCAAAAGAGCTGCAGACCCAGGATCTGCTCCGCGACCTCGTCCGCGCTATGTCCCTCTGTTGAGATGCGATAGTCGGCAAGTTGGTAGTACGCAAGGCGTTGCTGCAGAAGCTGGTCGAAACTGGCGCGGTCGCGGAAGAGCGGACGGTTCGTGATCCCCTGGCATCGGCGGTAGAGTTCGTCCGGCGAGCACTCCAGCCAGACGGTGGGTCCACCGCGGGCGGAGATCAGCTCGACGTTCGGAGGCTGGGCGAACGTCCCTCCGCCAAGAGCAAGCACCGCCGGCTCCGCCTTGATGATCTCAGCCAGGGCAGCGCGCTCAACGCTCCGAAAGAACGGCTCGCCCGCCTGCTCAAAAATCTGGCGGATGGTCAGACCCTGGCCCGCCTCGATCGTCGTGTCGAGGTCGATAAATGGCCAATTCAGCGCCTTCGAAAGGCTCGCGCCGACTGACGACTTCCCCGCCCCCATGAAGCCGACAAGATAGATCAACCGTGGACGATTTGAAACCATTGCACGCGCGCGCCCGGCCGCAGTAATGCGCAACTCCCATTTTAGCGGATTCGCGCCGCCGCGCACCTTGCAAGGTCGCCCGACAGTGGATCGGTTCGAGGGTAACGGCAGGTGCGGATCGCCAATTTCCGGCGGCACCAAGCCGCGTCTATGGGCGAGGCCGGACGTGGATCGTTCCGGTGTAGGACTTGATGGTCACGCTGGCTTGCCCCCGGTTATTGCTTCCAAATGCGCTCGCGCCGTGCAGTCCGTCGTACGGAATGTGGGGCCGGTCCTTCAGCTTGAACTGATTGTCCATCTTTCCGCGCACGCTGTGAGCCTCGAGCGAGAACGAATCGGAGACGGGGCAAACCACGCTGATCTCGCCCGCATAAGTCTTCAGAATGTAGTCGCCGATGGGCAGAAAGTCGCCATCAAAAACGATCTTCCCTGAGCCGGTCTGAGCATTGATCTTCTGGCTCTCGGATCCCGTGATCGTCAGGTTGCCCATGATCGACGTGGCTTCCACGTGACCGGCCGGACGCACCAGATTAATATTGCCATTCAGGGATCGCACCTGGATCAGTCCGGCTCCATCGCTGACCGAGATCGCGCCGTTCACCGATTCAATCCAGTCGTCTCCGCTGACGTGTTCCACGCTGATCGTTCCCTGAGGACTGCTGATGACCAGACTCGAGTCTTTCGGCACGTCCAATTCGTAGCTGGTTGTCTTTTCCTGGGGTGTTAGCTGCTGGTCGAGGACATGGGTGACGAATTCGAGACTTTCGGCATCGGACTTCACCGGCATCGGCTCAGTGTCGATCTCGACTTTGGGGGAGTTCGTCACACAAACGGCGTGGACTTGGGATTTGTCCCAGCCGCGCACGACGATATTGCCGCCACTGGGATTCGAGATGCGGATTCGGCAATTCGGTGTCGCCGGGAAACTCTTTTCCACTCTCTCTTGACCTGCCGCGAGCAGAAGCCCAGCCGGAACCAGCAGGGTCAGCAAAAAATAGAGGTATTTCCTGAGAAGAAACGACTCGTTCCTAGCGGCCATCGCCATCCCCCAACTCCAGAGCCGATTCCAAGACCCGAGCCTTTTCAGTGTAAGCGGAAACCAGGTATTCACGCGACAGGCTATCGTCGGGTTGCCGGGCCAGAGTGTCATTGCACTCTTTGATCTCACCGTTCAGGGACGCGAGGTCCTCTTCGTAGGCCCGTTTGATCGTTGGGTTGAGGTCGGCAGACTGCTCTCGGAAAGCTGTTTCCATCTGTGAGACGTTCTGGATCACGTCATGCCCCACGACGAGTTCAGCGAAGTCAACGGCCGTCCGATGATGCCGGCGCAGCACGGGTCGGATGGCAAACGCCGAAAGCAGGATCAACGCCGTCAGGGCCGCCGCCGGGACCGGTCTCAACAACCACTCGGTCCAGCGGCGACGTTCGCGTGGGGGACGAATCAATCCTTCCGCCACGAGCGCCGCCCGGACATTGGCCCAAACGCGGGGTGAAGGCTCGTCATCGGCCAGTTCGGCCGAAGCCGACCGCACCATAAGCATGTCCGAGAGAACAGCACCGCAAAAAGCACACTCCGCCGCGTGCGAAACGACCCCGGGCCGATCCCCGCCCTCCAGGTAATCGCTCAATTGGGCATCGAAATCGCGGCAGGCCGCACTTGCCCAGTGCGCCGCTCCATTGCCCCCTTGCTCTTGCATGAGTTCGTGTCCTTCGTTCCCGACCCCACTCCACCCGACGGATTCTATGTACCCCTTATCGACGCTGGCAACCGCTGGCTTCTCAGTAATTCGCGGAGTTTCAACCTCGCTTTGTGAAGCTGCGACTTTGAATTTCCTACTGAACAACTCAAAATCTGCGCGATCTCGTTGTGCTCGTAACCCTCCACGTCGTGCAGGACCAGCACCGCCCGGTAGCCGGGTGGCAGACCCTCGATCGCTCTCGACAGTGTAATGCGATCGATCGAGTGCAACAAGCGCTTGTCGTCATCGCCATATTCACGCTTGACCGGCTCGTCCTGCGAGGCGTCCGGCTCGTCGAGCGAAACCTGCTGCAGGCCTTTCTTGCGCAGGTGCATCAGCACGACGTTCACCACCAGGCGATGCAACCAGGTGGAAAAAGCTGACTCGCCGCGGAAAGTCGCGATCTTTCGAAACAGCTGCAGGAATGCTTCCTGCGCCAAGTCCTCGGCTTCCGCCGTGTCGCCCGTCATGCGCAGGCAGAGCGAATAGACCCGCCGCTTGTGGACTTCGAAAAGGGCTGCGAACGCCTCTTCGTCTCCACGCTGCGCCCGTGCGATCAGTTCGGCATCGGACGCCGCCTTCGAAGCTCGACTCTGTGATAAAGCCAATGACTCTCAATTTCGCTGCGTCCAATCCGACGAATGAGATGCAGCGCCTAAGACATGAGTTGTATAAAACTTCTCGCGCTGGAGCGCGGGCATCCTGCCCGCTCCCTGCCTCCTGCGCTACGCCCGCCCTTCCTCAAGACCTCGGCGTCAGATGCCGGCAAGGATGAGCGCTCGCGGGACTAATCCGTCCGGATCACCGCGCGCCCGATGCCCGTGTTGCCTGCGATATCGTCCGATCGCAGCAGCACCTCGTGCTCCCCCGGCGCAACCTGGGGGAGAGTGACCGTGAAGGTCTCGGACCGCGAATCGATGATGCCGTCATCGGCCGCGACCGGCTTCCACGGGGCCCCGTCAATGGAAACCTCCGCCGACCGCAAGGGCGAGATTTCGGTGGTCGCCCGGAAATGGATTTCGGCCGCGCCCCCTCGGACTTGCTGTGAGACCACCTCGATTCGCGGCGGCGTGTTGACGATCCAGAACGGGGCGCTGACCAGTTCGGAACGCCGCGCCTGCCCGGGAGAATTCGATTCCTCATCGGAGGCCACCAGCCGCGCCACGTACTCGCCATCCGGCAGGGCGGTGCTGTCGAGGCTGTAATTGCTCTCGTGAAGTCGCGATTTGACGAGATGCCAGTCCGTCTCGTCCGAGGCCTTGAGGTATAACGAGTAAGCCAGGCGGTCCCCATTGGGATCATCCGCCTGCCAGGTTATGGTCGTCTTATGATCGCCCTGGGTCGCAACCGAGCCGAAGTTGGTACCCCCATTGCCAACCGAGATGTTGGGCACTCCGGACGCAAGTGAGCCGCCGCTGCCATTCACGTCGAGCGCGTGTATCTCCGGCGGCAGATTCTCATTGAGGTAAGCCAATGTCACGTCGTCGAGCTTCGGTGTCGTTCCCCCGCGGCCTTTGAACACCGCTTTCCACTGGATGTAGCGCGCGGAGGGACTCGCGACCTGGGTGCCGTCCGCATTCGAGTACGGTCCGCTCCAGTCGCTCCAGGTGGCGTCCGGCTGCTCGGAATTGCCCGCGCGTGTGTAGAGCTCGAGCGAGGTCCCTGCGGGAACCTGCGAGCGCCAGCTCAGAATTCCCCAACGGGACACGAACTTTGTGTCTTTGACCGGCGACTCGTAGCTGCCTTCAGGCGCGGCGCCGCCGCTGAGCCGGAACAGTTTGGCCACGTTGCTGGTGGCCACGTACACATTCGTGCCGTCGACCAGCAGCCGGGTGGCCTGTGCCTCCCGGGTCTCGGTCATGAGCGTCAGCAGCGGCCCGTCGGCGGAGGGACTGAGGCGGAAGATGCGCCCGCTGCCGTCGGTGGAAAACAGCACGTTCCGGCCTTCCAGCGTTAAGCCGAAGATGCTCTCGCGGTCCGAAGTCCACAAAGTCTCGACCGAGTTGTCCGGCGAAATTCGCACCAGCTCGCCGCGTCCCGGTTGCGTCGAGGGCGGCGAGAAAGACGGCGCTGGCGCGCGATTGAAGCTGGGCGAGACATGCTGCTCGCTAATCGAGGGAGGACGGGGCGGCGACGGCTCCGGCGTCGGAGTCTGCTGTTTCTCTTCGCCCTCGGCGCCGGCGTTGCCGCCCGCGGCCGTGACGGTCACTGTGGTGACGCTCGTCGGCTGCGGCTGGGCTGTAACCGGCGGTACGAAGAACGGCGATGTGGGCGTGGCGCCGCTCCCTCCGAGTGCCGCCGCGTAGATCCCGCCATCCGGCCCGAGCGCCAGGGCGTGCACCTCCGGGAAATCGGCCTTGTAAATTACGAATCCCTTGCCTTCCGGGCTGATGCGGAAGACCAGCCCGTTCGGATCGCTGCCTGCGATGAGATCGCCCTTGACGTCCATCAACAGACAAATCACATGAGTCTGCCGGCTGTCGTAAAAAACCCGGCCCTTGCCGTCAGCATCAATCTCGTAGATTTTGCCGGTGTCGCCGGTGCCGGCATAAAGATTGCCGTGCGCGTCGAAGACCAGCGACCAGATGTACTTCTGCTTGGGATCAAAGAAGACGCTCGATTTGCCCTCGGGCGTAATGCGATAGATCTTTCCTTCCGGCGAACTCGCGGCGTAGATGTCGCCGTTCGGACCGCAGACGATCGCCAGGATCTCAGGCTCCGGAGCCTGGAACAACATCTTGCCCTGACCCTCAGCGTCGACGCGAAACACTTTCCCCTGGTGGCCGGTACCCACGTAGAAGCGCCCGTCACCGCCGGCCGCGAGCGACAGCGCCAGCGATTGCTCAGGATCGAAATAGGCCACGACCGGCGGCGCGAGCTGCAACGAGCCTTCCTGGTTCAGCGAGACATCGTGCAGGGTGCCGTGAATGAATTCATCGAACGCGCCCACTTGCCAGAACTGGGTCTGGGAGGCAGAAAAAGGCGCCGGTCGCAGAAGCGCCGCGGCGCCCGCCGCCAGGACCATTCCGGCAATCCATGGCCACGTCCGGTGTTCGGGTTTGCATGTCGCGCGGCGCAATCCAAAGGATCTTCTTCCATTCGTGCTCAAGCTACACCTCAATCCAATCTCAAATTCCCAGCCTCAAGCTGTAGCGACGGTGTCCACACCGCCGGAACGTCAATCGTGGCTGTAGCGGCGCTCCCCGAGCGCCGGTTGTTCATTTCAACCTGTAGCAGCTCTTTGCGGGCACCGGGCTCTTACGAATACCTCGATCTTGTCCCGGAGCCGGCGGTCGCAGAGCGCCGCTACAGCTAGTCGCCGACGCTGATCACCTTCAACTGCAGCGTCTGCTGTCCGGTGACGGTGTAAGGCACAGGGCCGGTTTCGAATTCGCCGACCACCGAGGTGGAGCTCATCGTGACTCGACTCGCCCCAGCCGCATCGGACAGGAACGTTTGCAACAAGGAAGGGGGCGGAGACGGAAATTCGTCTCCGGCCAGACGGAAGGAGCCCTCCGGGGCGAGAAGCACCGCATACACCCGATTATTGCGCCGCATCTTATTCAGCGCCCCGACCATGGAATGCAGATCGCGCGGTGGTGACGCCAGCGGCGTCAGGCGCCCTTCGATGGCGTCCGCAGCCGAGCCGCTTCCCACCACCAGCGTGAGCATCTTGCTGTTCACGTTCTCGGGGATCTTAACGGGAATCCTTTGCGTGAACGATTCACCGGCGGGGGTCCGCACCACGGTCATGACGTCGATCGAGTCGCCCGGTGTGACTTCGGATTTACTTGACCATGCCGAGTCCAGCGTAGCCGCACGGTCCTGATTCTGAACGCTCATGTCGAGATCGACGCCTTCGATGTGCAACCCGGGGAAATCGCTTGTCAGAAGCGCGTTCAGGGGCGCCGCCACCATGGCGCCGGCAGCATTCGCCGGCCCGGAATCGCTGACCAGCACGTCGTCGAGATTCACATCGTCGCCGCCGGCGAGCCTGATTTTGCCTTTGAGTGCCAGGGTCGATGGTCCCAGCGCCCGCTCCGTAGCTCCCACGGCCGACACCAGGGCGAGCTGCAGCAGCAACGGCGAGACCAGCGGCGCCTGCGCCACGCTGAAGCGATACGTCTCAGTGCGGCCGAGATCGGATTTCACGCTGATATGGACCGGGATCGTTGGCGCCTGATCGCCAATCTCGCCATAGATCGCGCCAAAGCGGTCCTGATGGATGCTGCCGACGGGCGCGCCGGGATCGTCCACCTTAAACGAGACCGTGAGCGCCGGAATTGTGGCCAGGACGTGCGCCGGTGCAAACGGGATATCCGTCTGCCCGAGTTGAAAGACCTGGTGACCGCAGGCATAGACGCGATCGCCAACGCGCAACGTGACCGTGCAATCGGCGGCCAGATTGAAGTCGCCGCTCATGAACAGCATGCTGATCATCTGGCCGGGCTGGACTTTGTCGATTTCGGCGGCAGCCGGGGGTCCCGCCTTCGCCGACGCGGATACCGCTGGGGCGCCCGTCAATGCTCCGCCCGCGAGGGGTTCCAGGCCCAGCGCCCGGAATTGCGGCGCGTACTGCTGAATCAGCTTTTCGTCAAAGCCGCTGAAATACACCGGCAGACGCAGGGCAGCTGCAAGCGCACCCTGCGCATCACCCGCGGTGGGAGCCTGGGCCACCGGCCACGGCGCGGAATCGGGAACGAATCGTAGACTGCCCGAATCCCCCGCGACTCGCGCAAAGCTACCGAAAGATGAAGCGGGGCCGGTGCCGATGCGAGAATCCGCTTGATCATTCCCGCTCGCGGCCGATTTCGTGGGCGCGACCGATAGCATGTCCTCAATCGGGGTGACGAGACCGTAGGGCTCTTTCGCGAACGGAAACGAAACCGCCACGGCGCCGAGCAGCTTGCCGTCGATGTAGACCGGGCTTCCGCTCATTCCCGCCACCACGCCGGTTTTATCGATGCGCTCGCCCGAAAGCTTCACCAGAACGGCGTCACGCTTCGGGGCCAGCACGCCGCGCAGGACGCCCAGCACCTCGACCTGGAATTCGCTCATCTGGTCGCCCTGAAAGATCGTCTTGCCGACGCCCTTCAGTCCTGCGTGAACATCGCTGAGCGGAAAAAATGGCGGGGCTTCCTGGGCGCGCAGAGCAGCGCGGGGACCGGGCGCCAGCAGAAAAAGCATACAAATCGACAGACTGAGTCCTGTCGAGACTTGCCTTGAACGCATGAAGAACTTCCACCTCACTGAAGGGGGCAATATCAAGTTTAGGGAAGAGTTACCGGGCGAGTCAAGCGACCGTCCTGATCCGATTTCGGCGCAGTTGACACAGCCACTCGTGGCTGTGCGAAAACACGGAGAAAACCAAGCACAGGCAAGAATGCCTGTGCCACCTGGGCGCCGAGCGGATTCCATGGTGGATTAGACGTTTGCCAAGCCCTTCGCGCTTCACTGCCTCACCACTCCAGCCGCAGGGCGAACTGGACTTCGCGGGCGTTCTCCGCGGACGTAATAACGCCGAAGTCCGAGGTGCCCACGATCAACCCCGGACGGTCAAAATTCGGATGATTGGTCATGTTGAAGAAATCCGAGCGGAATACAAGGGAATCGTGCTCCGTCAGCCGGAAACGGCGCGACAGGCTCAGGTCCCAGTCGCCCAAGCCGGGCCCGGTGATCACGTTTCGCCCTTCGTTGCCGAGGACGCTGAACGCGCCCTGCGAGTCGTAGTAGATCGGGGGCGGCACGAGGGCATCCGTGTTGAACCAGTGGTCCGGATTGCGCTCGGACGCCGGCAGGTTCGGATTTGCAACCAGATTCGGCCGATCCGTCCCGTTCGAGTCGGTGCCGCTGAGGGCGGTCGAGAGCACGGCGGTCAACGGCTGACCGGTCTGGAGCGTCAGGATATTCGACACCTGCCAGCCTCCGAACACACGCGAAGCAGCCCCTTCCGTTAGCCAATGCCGACCCGGTCCGAGCGGAATCTCCCAGCTATTCGAGAGTACGAACCGGTGGCGGATGTCGAAATCGGACAGCGCCCGCTCGGCACCGATGTCGTACACGTTCTGAGGCGAGCTGGTTCCTTGCAATCCCGAACCATCGTCGATCGACTTGCCGTAGGTGTAGCCCGCCTCGAGCGCGAGCCCATGCGACATGCGATGCGTCAGGCGCACCACGAGCGCGTTGTAGGTCGAATTCACGTCGGTGGCGCGTGTGAACTGGTTCGATCCCGGCTGCGGATGATAACCCTCGCGCTGGTCCGGCAGATTCGGCACGCCCTGGTTCTGCAGGGAGCGTCGAGGCAGCTTGTGACCGTCGGAAGCGTTGTAACTGATTTCCAGCGACGTATCGCGGCCGAGCTCGCGGTCCAGCGATAGATTCCACTCGTAGACGTAACCGTTGCGGATGCCGGGCGGCGACGAAATCGCGTCCGGTGGCTGATTGCCAAGCGTGTAGGCGACCTGATACGTGAGGATCGGCGGCGCGAAGGACTGTCCACAGGCGCCCGTGCCGTAGAAGCGGCAGAGATCGAGTCCGAACAGGAACTCGGTCAATGGCGGAGACAAACGAGTCTCCGACGTGTAGTCGAGTTCCATCAGGGAATTGAAGATTCCGACGCCGCCTCGCAACGCCGTCTTCTGGTCGCCCGTGAGGTCATAGGCAAATCCGAAGCGCGGCGCCCAGTTACTCCAGTCCGGCTGGATCAGCGAATTAGGCAGGCCGGCTTGTTCCGACGTGATGTAGCTCAGGCCGTAGAGCTTCGTCAGCTGCTGCACGGTCGGATTGGCGAGCTCCGACGCCGCCTGGCCGTGGTTGTTGAGCACGATGAATTCCGTGGCGTTTGACGGATCGAGAATCGACGCACGCCCGTCGATGTTGGTCGGTGGCGAATAGAACTCCTCGCGCAGGCCGAACGTCAGGCTCAGGCGCGGCGTCGCATGAAACTCATCGGTGAAATAAGCGCCGAGGTAGTCGGTGCGATCGTTGCCGCCGGAGTTGCCGGCCTGTGCGAACGAGAGAAACGGCCGGCCGAGCAGAAAATCGGAGAAGGCGGTGCCCGAAACGGAACTCGCACCATCGTCGAATTCGAACACGCCCTGCCCAAAGTCCTCGACAAGATAAAAGAGCTGCAGACGCCGCACGTCGGCGCCGAATTGGAATGTGTGCCGGCCATTCACCCAGACCAAATTGTCGGTGAACTGAAACGTGTTGTTCTTGCGGATCTGCGGCTGGAAGATGTCGCTGTCGCCAAGATCGGCGTATCCGGGAATATCGATAGCCGGAATGCCGTTGTTGGTGGCGCCGGGCGCGCGTGTGATGCCCACCGATTGCAGAAATCCACTGTTGATGTTCTGCGCTTCCTTGGTTCCGTAATAGTAGGAGTAGCCGAAGCGGAAATCATTCATGAGCGTCGGCCGGAATACCGACGTCAGGCCGAGCGCCAGGTTGCGTCCGGTGTCGTCATGGTTTGTCCCAAAGCCGGGCGGCGCAGGCGGATTATTCGCGAACGAGTCAGGCACGAAGGGAAAGAGCTGCGTGCTCTGGAAGGCAAG
>JASHQD010000211.1 GCA_030037755.1 Terriglobia bacterium | reverse complement strand
TGTCGACGAAGGCCGCCCCGGCCGCGTGGAGCTCTGCGTCCTGATTGACCGCGGGCATCGCGAGCTGCCCATCCAGGCTGACTACGTCGGACGGCACGTCCAGACGTCCAACATCGAAGTGATCGAAGTCCGCTTGAACGAGATCGATCAGGAAGAGCGCGTGATGCTGTGCGAACGCACGAGCTGAAAGACAAAGCCGCCGAGGTCAGAGTTCAGTATCTTTCCCGCGAGTGCTTTTTCGAGTGCAAGCCTTGCTGCGCCCAGTTATATCTCAAGTAAAAGAACGAACCTGAGCATGTATATCGACTCGCACGCCCATCTCGACGCCGTCGATTTCGATGCCGACCGCGACGCCGTGATCGCGCGCGCTCATGACGCCGGCCTTCGTTACATCCTGCTGATTGCGGACCTGGCGAAGCCGGAAAGCGTGGAGCGTTCGCGCGATCTGGCAAAGCGCCATGACGGCATTTACTGGGCCGCGGGAATCGATCCACACCAGTCGTCGCATGCGCTGCACGAGCACTTTGAAACTCTTCCCCTGCTGGCCGCGGATCCGAAGTTCCTGGCCGTCGGAGAGATCGGGCTCGATTACTTCTACGACTATCCTCGCGACGTACAGGCGCACGTTTTCACAAAGCAGATTGAGATCGCTCGCGAGCTTCGACGCCCGATCATCATCCATTGCCGCGATGCGTGGAGCGATCTGCGGCGCATTCTTCACGAGCAGTCTGGCGCGGTCCCGAGAGGCGCGGAGCAAACACCGGTCCAACCGTTCCGTGACCAATTCGCGCCTGCGGGCCCCAGCGGCATCCTGCACTGCTTCACTGGGACTGTCGACGACGCTCTGGACCTGATCGGACTTGGGTTCTACGTATCATTTGCGGGTAACCTGACTTACAAGAAATCCGAGGAGTTGCGCGCGGTGGCACGCGCCCTGCCTGCGGACCGGTTGCTCGCCGAAACCGACTGCCCGTATCTGGCGCCACTGCCCTACCGCGGGCGCCGCAACGAACCCGCGTTTGTGCGCGAGACCACGCGCCAACTCGCGGCCTTGCACGGCAGGAATGAAGAAGATATGGGCCGGCAATTGGCAGAGAACTTCTTGCGCTTGTCCGGATTGGCGCTCTAGCGCGCGTGCCGGAGATCAGCCTTTTGAAAAGAGAGCCCAACCAAGCGCAGCCACTCCGGCGATCCCGCACATCTCACCTAAACGGAACGTTCCGTTGGTGCATCAATGTATGATAGGTTGAGTTTATGACTCGCCGCACCGTGCAGGAACTCGTTCGAAGGAGGCATTTGGTTGAACGCCGCACTGCTATTGTTTCAAAATGAAGTTGGGCAGTTGCTGGCCAATACCGGGTTGGTCGCGCAGATCGTCCTGCTGATTCTTCTCATTTTCTCGGTTATTTCCTGGGCCGTCATCCTGAAAAAATACAGCAGTTTCAAGCGCGCCCGCCGCGCTTCGGGAGAATTCTTGCGCGTTTTCCGGGAAAGCAAGAAACTCTCCGAGATCAAGTCATCCGCCGATGCATACAAAGACAGCCCGCTGACGGACGTTTTCCTGAGCGGCTACCGCGAGATTGAAGGCCAGGTCTATTACAGCGAGAATCCGGGCAAGCCGCGGATCCGCAGCATCGAGTCGGTCGAGCGCGCCTTGCAAATCGCGGCCTCCGCCGAACTGACGCGACGCGAGCAATGGCTCAGCTTTTTGGCGACGACGGGCGGCATCACTCCCTTTATCGGATTGTTCGGCACCGTGTGGGGAATCATCGACGCATTCCACGGCTTGGCCAACGCCACCACGGCATCGCTGCACAGCGTGGCGCCGGGTATTTCCGAGGCGCTGATTACCACGGCTGCGGGCCTTTTTGCCGCCATTCCTGCGGTAATCGCTTACAACTATTTCCTGCAGCGGATCAAGGAGTTCGGGACCTTGATGGACGACTTTTCGCTGGAGTTTTTGAATATGACCGAGAGGAATTTTAAGTAATGTGGGGAGGACGAAAGTCGAAAATCGAAGATCGAAACTCGTAAGGAGCCTTCGAGTTTCGAATTTCGAGCTTCGCTTTTCGAGTTTTGCGACATGGCATTCACCACACCCAGCGGCCGCACTCGCACCTCGCTGTCGGACATCAACGTGACGCCCTTCGTTGACGTCATGCTGGTGCTCCTGATCATCTTCATGGTGACCGCGCCCATTCTCGAATCCGGCATCGAGGTGGATCTGCCGAAGACCCACACGGTCAAGACCGTCGCTATCCAGAAGGTCGTGATCACGATTGATAAGAAGCAGACGCTCTACGTCGGCAACGATCCCGTGAACATCAACCTGCTGGCCGAGACCGTCGCCCAGCGGCTCCAGGGAACTCGTGGCGCTCCGGTTTTCATCCGGGCCGATGAAGCCGTCCCCTTCGGGACCATCGCGCGCGTGTTTGACGTCCTGGAACAGGCCAACATTACCGACATCAACGTGGTGACGCAGCCGATTTCGACCAAGGGCAGTTGATGGCCTCAGGAGCGGCGATCCGGGGCCGAAGCCTCTCATGAGTACCCAAAGTTTTCCATACGCCCTGCCGACCGAAGGCCGTGAGAGCCTGCGCGGGCCTTTGCTGATCTCCATTGGCCTGCACGCTGTCATGTCGGTACTGATGCTTACCTGGGGCCTTCTCCGGTTCGGACAGGGCTCGTGGGGCAACGCCTGGGAAAAAGGCTCCACCGCTCGCGTCCACGCCGTCAGCGCGCTGCCCGGCGTTCCGCTTCCCGCTCCGCTGCAGGTTACTCCCAACACGGTTGCCAACGAGAACCCGGGTCTTTACCAGAGCCAGCCCATCGTCCCTCTGCCGCCCGAGCAGACCGTGGAGATTCCGAAGTTCAAGGATGAGGTCAAGCCGGAGGAGTCGAAGCGGATCAATACCCGGATCCAGAAGCAGCAGCTCACTCCGCCGCCGAATGCCGTTCCGTACGGTGAGAACGGGCAGCCCGCGATGTCTTATAACCAGGCGCAGACCGCCGCCGGCGACGCGGGCATCTCCTTTGGCGAAGGCGATTTCGGCAGCCGATACGGCTGGTACGTGGCAGCGGTGCGCAGCCGGGTAAGCAGCAACTGGCTGCTTTCGACCATCAGTCCCACCCTGATGTCGGCCCCGCGCGTCTATGTGAATTTCAGCATCCAACGCGACGGAACCGTTACGAACATCCGCCTGGCGCAGTCGAGCGGCATCCCGGAGGTCGATAATTCGGCCATGCGCGCCGTGGAAGCCTCGAACCCTCTAGGCCAACTGCCATCAGACTACTCGGGCAGCAGCGTCTCAGTCAGCTTCTATTTCGATTTTCATCGCTAACAGCGCATGTGGAACTCGCAATCAAGGTAAGGAGACATGTGGCAGCTATGAAAAGTTCTACTTCTGCAACCTTCCGCTCTGCGCGGCTCACCAGGACGGCATTGGCCGTCCTGCTCGGGGCGGCCTCGGCGATCTTTGCCGGCCCCGTCCTGACCTCGTCGCGCACGAGCGCCCAACAGATCACGGTGGGCACATCGAACGGCGCTCCCCGCATCAGGATGGCCGTTACGGAATTCCCGGGGCAATCCACAGATGCGAGATTGACCAGTCTGACCCAGGAGTTCAACTCCGTTCTCTGGAACGATCTCGACAATGCGGGCATTTTCGATCTCGTCAGCCGCAGCTTTTATCCATTGAAGTCTCCCATAGCGCCCGCCGACGTCGCCTTCGATCAGTGGGGCAACCCGCCTGTTTCCACCCAGATGCTGGCTTTCGGCAAGACTGAGATCTTGAATTCGAATCTGGTCGTTACGGCCTATCTGTTTGACGTAAAGAACCCGGGCAGTCCCAGTGTTCTCGCCAAGCGCTACGTCGCCTCGCTCGACGAGATCTCGACGCGCCAGGTCGCTCACACGTTCGCCAACGAAATCGTAAAGGCTCTGGGCGGCGGACTTCCGGGCATCGCCCTTACCAAGATCGCCTTCGTGAGCAAACGCACCGGCCACATGGAGATCTACGTCATGGACTACGACGGTTTCAATCAGCATCCCATCACCAGCTACGGTTCGCTGAGCCTGACCCCGCGCTGGTCGCCCGATAACAACAAACTGGCCTTCACGAGTTATGTCAGCGGCAATCCCGAAATCCTGATTTACTCCATGTTGAGCCATCATTTACTTCCGTTCCCCAAGTACCCCGGCCTCAATGTGACGCCCGCCTGGTCTCCGGACGGAAAAAAGATCGCTTTCTGTTCCAGCCTGAGCGGTGACCCGGAGATCTACGTGTCCAATGCGGACGGTTCCGGGCTCCAGAGGCTGACTTTCAGTCCCAGCGTGGACATTTCGCCGGTCTGGAACCCCAAGACGGGCAACGAGATCGCCTTCGTCTCGGACCGGAGCGGCTCGCCTCAGATCTACATCATGAACGCGGATGGATCGAATCTTCGCCGGCTGATCAGCGGCGGTGGTGAAGCCAGCGAGCCTGCCTGGTCGCCCGACGGCCAGTTCATGGCATTCGAGTGGCGGGTATCGGAGACCGGGACCTTCGACGCGTACCTGATTGACATCGCATCGGGCCAGATCACCCAACTCACCCATGACGCTGGCCGCAACGAGCATCCCACATGGTCGCCCGACGGACGCCACCTGGTATTCGAATCCACGCGCGCGGGCTCCCGCCAGATCTGGATGATGCTGGCCAACGGAACCAATCCTAAACAACTGACCACCGACGGGGAGAATTGGAACCCGAATTGGTCGAATTAGCGCCGTGACGTGCGAGGATCGAATATTACGTTGAATTCCTACACGCCTCCTTGAGAATCATATGGTTGTCACCACTGCGAGCTTGGTGATAAGATATTTATCCTTGATGGTTGGGCAATGAGGCTGGCGGTCAGGCGATAGGCCGCCCCAAAAGACTGGAAAGGCTTGAAAGACCCACGGGATCGCGACAAAGTGGTTTACCGCTAAGGAGGATCATGATGGGAGAGAGGAAACGCAGTGTTGAGCTTCTCGTTAGCGTCCTGGGATTGCTTCTTCTCTTAGGCGCCTGTCATCAGCAAAAGAAGGTGGTCGCGCCGCCGCCACCGCCGCCGCCGCCGCCGCCCCCAGCAGCGCCGGTGTGCACGTTGACGGCCGAGCCCACGACAATCGAGAAGGGGCAATCCGCGACCCTCAATTGGTCGTCGCAAAACGCCACGGATCTGGATCTTGAGCCAGGTGGCGGAAAGGTTCAGGCTTCCGGCACGCAATCGGTTACACCGGATGATTCCACGACTTACACCTTGACAGCCACCGGACCTGGAGGCAACCAGAGCTGCACGGCTCGCGTCACGGTAACTGCGCCGCCGCCGCCGCCGCCACCGCCACCGCCGCCGCCGGGACCGTCCGAGCAGGACCTGTTCAACCAGAATATGAAGACGGCGTACTTTGACTTCGATAAGTCCGACATCCGGCCTGACGCGCAGACCGCGCTGCAGTCCGATGCCGACTTCTTGAAGCAGCACCCGGATATCAAGTTCACGTTCGAGGGCAATTGCGACGAGCGTGGCAGCGAGGAATACAACCTCGGTCTGGGTCAGCGCCGTGCCGATGCCGCCAAGAAGTTCCTGACCGATTCGGGAATTTCCGGCGATAACATCAGCACCATCTCTTACGGCAAGGACCGTCCGGTCTGCACCGACCACAACGAGCAGTGCTGGCAGCAGAACCGTAACGCCAAGCCGGTCTGGGGCACGGAATCCCAACCGGCCGCCCAGCCTCAGCAGTAAACCCCATGGCCGGGAGCTCGCTCCCGGCTCATGATCCCGCCAGCCGGACCACCGTTTGGGCAAGGTGGTCCGGTTGGAGCCTTATTCCCCCCGCACGAGCGAATCGCAGACTCGACAGCCGTAGTGCGGCTTGATCGCATTCCCACCTAGCCCGGCAGAGCCGGAACCAAAGAGGCCACGTCGACAGTCAACAGTCAGCAGGTGGAGACTTCCGAACCGTATGAACAAAGGTCCAAACCGAAGTGGCCAAAATATCCTGCCAGAAAAGGGCAGAATCTTACGATAGAGGAACCAAGAACTCCCCTCCTTGAAAGGGATGGGCCGGGGGTAGTTGCAACCAAAGAGCTGGGACCAGCCCACTACTTGGGTTCACGGCCGAAGACCTGGCGGAATCTCTCCCGCATCTCCTCCTGCATGCGATCCGTGTCTTTCAGAGTCTGGTCGACCGATACGGTCCAAAGAAGGAGATCGACGTCGGCTTCCTGTAATTTTTTGAAAGAGCAGAGGCGTTTGCAGGCGCCGTTGGAGAGGATGCGAAAAAGACAGCCGCTTGGGTCAAACGCGGGGAGCTGCCATCCCTGGTCTCGCCACGCGTCCTGAACTGCGCGCCATTCCGGCTCGCGGCTCTTTCTTTGAGTGGCGGGCATAATGAACACACATTTCGGAATCATCCCTTCTGTGGTCAGCCACTGGAATTCCCATCGTAAACTGATACCGAGACCGGGCACCGCGAACACCAGGTGAGCGTTGCGGGCCAGAAGCTCAAAGTCCTTTTTCCATTCCTCATCCGTTGGGGTGATTTTGCCGGAGCCGCTGACTTCGCCGCGAATTCCGATTCCGATGAGAGGGTGATCAGGTTCGAGGGCTCTCGCGAGGGTGGTTTCGAGATCGGAGCTGAAAAGATCTTCCTTGCCTGGTTCCGAGATCAGCCTGCCGAGTTTTCCTGACGAAGAGAACGAGCGCAGGAACAACGAGAAGGGGACTTTCTCGCCGTTCCGGAGTCGACCGACAATTGCCGATGCCGTCGCGTTGCGCGCAGCCTGCTTCTTGCGCTGAATGCGGTTTGCCACCCGCATCGCGACCCACAGAAAACCGAGGTACAGAGCCAGGGCCGCGATGCCCCAAACTGCACCGAACTCGATCCACAGCCACACCGATGCGCCGAAGCATAGTAAGCCAACCGTCTGCAGCAGGAAGGGAACGGGGCCGGTCTGAAACGTGCGCCGCCGGTCTCTCTCCCGAAGAGAACGCTCGGTGGTGCGCGATTCAGCCATGCTGCTCCGGAATCCGGCGCGGAATGCGGCGATCGCCCGACGGAGACGCTTGACCATTGATGCGGCACGCCTGGCGTTCGATCATTTCACAAAATTTAGTGCTCTGCAGGCAAAGGGTCCACGCCCAGGCCGGGAAAAACCTACCGGATAACGGGATGCTCCAGGCGTTCTTCCAGCTTGCGCGCACGATCCTCAAGGACTGAGAACCGCAATTCGAGGTATCGGTTGAGGTCGTCGAAGCGATGGTTGATTTCGCTGCGTAAATCGGCAAAGCCTCGATGGTTCAAAACCAGCGCCGTGATACCGCGTTCGGACGAGAGCGCTTGTCAAAAATGCACAAATCGTGCTTTTCGGTGATTCTTAGCCCATGTCGGCATTATTCTTCAGGTACCCTGGAATCAATAAGCTGCGCGGCTTCGGTTCGAGAAACATTTATTCTTGAAGGGCGAAAACTGTGCACCTCCAGACATCGGTGCATTGCTGATTTTTTGGGGCGTGCCGAGTTCGTTTCGGGCCGGCTCCAACGAGATTCGAGCGGGCTGCGCGCGAGGATGTATAATGTGCGCCGTGAAATTCTCAACGTCGAGCCCCGCTCGTCTCACCGCAATCCTGGGCCGGCTGGCGGGCGCCGGTTAAGCGAGGAGACTCTTGATGAAGACCGATCCGATTTCGCGCCGAGACACGTTGCGCCTGCTCGGAGGCACGGCTCTGGCCGCGAACGCCGCTGCCGTTTCCCCAGGCACGCTGTGGGCGAGTCCGCAAGATGAGCAGCCTGCGGAACCGCCCGACGTGGTCGCCGATCGGGCGCGGCGCATGCAGTGGTGGCACGAGGCGACCTTCGGTATGTTCATTCACTGGGGCCTTTACAGCGTCATCGGCCATCACGAATGGGCCATGGAGAAAGAGGGCATTCCGGTCCCCGACTACATGCGCCTGGATAAGGTCTTCAAACCGCAGCCTCACGCGGCGCGAGCCTGGGCGAAGCTGGCGAAGCAGGCCGGTCAGAAGTACATGGTGATGACGACCAAGCATCACGAAGGGTTCTGCCATTGGGAGACCAAGCTCACCGATTATTGCTCGCCGAAGCAGGGTCCCGGCCGGGACCTGGTGGCGGAATTTGTGGAGGCGGTGCGCGGCGAAGGCTTGCGCGTCGGATTCTACTACTCGCTGATGGACTGGCATCATCCCGACGGCGCGCGTTGCGCTACCGACGATGCGGCCCGGCAGCGATTCGTGGAGTACACGCACGGCCTCGTCCGCGAGCTGATGACGAACTACGGCAAGATCGACGTGCTGTGGTACGACGTGGACTGGCCGCTCAATGCCGAAGAGTGGCGCTCGAAGGAAATGAACGAAATGGTGTTCAAGCTGCAGCCGGACATCATCGTGAACGATCGCAACGGCCTGCCCGGCGATTTTTCCACGCCCGAGCAGGAGATTGTGGCGGCGAAGGCGGGTCGCGGCTGGGAAACCTGTATGACCATGAACGACAGTTGGGGATACAACCAGAACGACGACGCCTGGAAGAGCACCAAGACCATCGTCCGCAATCTCGCGGAATGCGCGCGCGGCGGCGGCAATTATCTGCTGAATATCGGGCCCAAGCCCGACGGATCGGTGCCCGAGGAGTCCATCCGCATCCTCACGGAAACCGGGCAATGGATGAGGCGCAACGGCGAAAGCATCTATGCGGCCGAGCGCTGCCGCGCCGGATGGCATCCGTACGCCAACTTCAGCCGTAAAGGCAACACGCTCTATATCCACGTCCACTTCTGGCCGGCGCAAACGATCGGAACCGAGACTCTGCCGTTCGAGCATCCTCCGGTGGCCGTCGCCATCGGTGGAATGCGGACGAAGGTGACCTCTGCGAAATTGCTAGCCTCGGGCAAGCCGGTGCAGTTCCTTCAGGACGATATCGCCGCGCGATTTGCCGGCCTTCCCGTGGCGGCGCCCGACCAGCCGGTTACCGTGATCGAGGCCCAGTGCGAGTCCGAGCCCGTGATCGACAGCGACTACGTGCGCATCAACCGGCCACGCGACGGAGTGTAGCCTTGTTACGTAGGCCAATACGCGAACCCGCGCGGGCACAGCCCGCCCCGTCAACGACACGAAGACCCTTGCGGGTTGCCTCAGGACCGCGCCGGCTGGAAAGCTGAGCGTTGAGACGATGAGGTGCTGGGTCTTCAAGATCAACACGCGCCGCGGCTGGGAATTCGCGCAGTACTTCCGCTCCCGGGCGCGCCGGTCTTATCCGCTCGGCGACGAGGGTTGGATTCGCAGCGCCTCCAGCCTGCGTTTCTTGCGGGAAGAAGTGAAGCGAGGCGACATTTTTCTCTGCTACGAGGCCGATCGCAAGCGGGTAGTGGGTATAGCGCGCACCGCCTCCGACGGACGCGACACCGGGCTCGGCTCGCTTCTCGATTTTTGCCCGCCCCGCGAAGCCGTATACCTGAAGAATCCGCTGGTGCGCCATCCGGATCTCAACCACATCCTGGCTTTCACGCCTTCACGCGGGCGGGGCACAGTTCAACCGGTCGACGCGGACGAATTCGCGCGCCTGCGTCGAATTCTGATTGCGAAGAACCCGGGACAAGCTGTTGTCCTTGCCCGGTTCCTACGGGAGCGGCGCGGATGATGGAAGTCCGCAGCCGACGGCCGGCGCCAGGCTGCGGGCAAGCGCCGCTCCCGCACGTGACGCGCTAGTGCAAGGCCGCTAGAGCCTGATTGCACTCGTCGAGCGCCGCATCGATGTGGTGCATCGCGCGCTCGCGATGGCCATAGCCGTCTGCTTCCGCCGTTTCGAGCTTTTTGCGCGCGTCGCGGAGCTCGTCAATGGCATCGTGATAGTTCGGATGTGCGGCCGGCGCCGGCTTGGCGAGCGCCCGGTGCATTACCGGAACCGCAAGCCCAGCCAGCAGGGCGATCGAACTCGTCCAAATTGTCAACGTCCTTCTCATGACCATTCCTCCAGATCTTCCCGCAGGTTCCCGGCACGCATTTCTCGCTCTACGCTTCGCCTTCTTCGGGCAGGCTCGCCACCGGGCAGACTTCGCGGGCGCGCGCCGATCGTTGAAAACTTCAGTAGCCTACCTCCGCTGAAGCACGCGTCAATACCGTAAATCGGCCTGACGCGCTCTGGGCCGACTGTATCTTTGCGTCCAGCTTCCGATCGCGGGGCATGCTGGCCGCAATCGCAACCCTTGCTCAATCCAGATCGATATCGCGCAGGTCCGGCCGGACCGGCACATCGCGCGTCCTCTTGAGCGCCTCCTCGAACTTGCGCGCCAGCAGGTCCGCCTTGGTCTTTTCCTGTTCCTCGCTCTCGCGAAAATGGGCTTCGCGCTGCGCCGCCTGCTTTTCCAGAACGTCGCCGGCACGATCCAGGTGATCGCGAGACTTCTTCTGCTTCACCGCCGCTTCATGCCAGATCACCCGCCCGAGTTGGGCGTCGATCTTCAAGGTCGCGCCGCAGCACGGACAGCGGACCTCGACCTGTCCTGCCTCGCCCATCACCTCGCCTGAATTCATCGAAGACACCTCGCCCTTTGATTGGAGCATAAAACGGAGCGCAGAGAAAGCCGGAGAGCCGCCGAGCAAGATCACAGAGGAGGTGCCCCAAACCCCACAGCCCTGCCGCTTGGCGCGCCACTTGCCCACTTGCATCTTGCTTATCCTCGAGGTTGCAACGAACTTGGTCCCAGGCCGGCGAGTCGAACGCCGTTCTCCCGCTCTTCAGGCGGGCGCTATGACCGCACTAGCTCACCTGGGCCTTACTTCTCCAACTCTACATTCCAATAGATGTATGCCTTGTAGTCGGACCACTCCGGCCGCAACACCTTGATGTGCAGCCTGAAGTTGAACCTTGGATCGAACTGGCTGGGCTCTACCGGCTTCTGCGTCAGCAACAGGCCCGCTTCCTGCGGCGTCCGATCGGACTTGTGCTTGTTGCATCGAACACACGCCAGCACCAGATTCGTCCAGACCGATTTTCCGCCGCGAGCCCTGGGCAGGACGTGGTCGATCGTGTAGTCCGCCGTCTGCAGGACCATGCCGCAGTACTGGCACGAACTGTGGTCGCGAATCGCGATGTTGCGCCGCGTCATCGGCACCTTGAGCCGCAGCTTCCGGCTGATGTGGTTCCGCAGCTTGATCACCCGCGGCAGTCCCATCTCGAACGAGGGCGCCCGAAGAATGCGCTCGGCGTCCTCGGCGATCACCACGGCGCGGTCCTGCCATTGCAGGCTCACCGCGCGCTGCCACGACACGAATGCCAACGGAAAGCCTGAAGTATCGAGAATGAGGGTGTCGCTCATATACTCTTCGCTGTAGCGCGGGCGGAGTCGAACCGCCATCTACGGTTTAGAAGACCGTGGCCCTGCTCCGTTGGACGACGCGCCCATTGGTAGCCTCGCCGGGACTCGAACCCGGTTCGACTGATTGAAAGTCAGCCATCCTAACCTGTAGACGACAAGGCCGTGGCGGGCAGTACGGGATTCGAACCCGCGATCTGAACCGTGACAAGGTTCCGAGGACGTCCTGGCTCCTCTAACTGCCCGTTCCCCGTCGCGGCCGGAACGCGTGACTACCTGGGGCGAGAAACTACGCATTCCGGCCGCCTGCTTGAGAAATAACGTGGTAGCGGAGGCGGGAATCGAACCCGCGTGGTTTGGCTTATGAGACCAAGCTGGTGCCACTCCAGTCCACTCCGCAACAATTTGGTCGGGATGGGAGGATTCGAACCTCCACCGCCCTGACCCCAAGACAGGTGGGCTGCCAGTTACCCTACATCCCGAATCTGGAGCGGATGACGGGAATCGGACCCGCATCGCTGGTTTGGAAGACCAGCACTCTGCCGTTGAGCTACATCCGCATGGAGCGGGCGACGGTAATCGAAACCGTGCCTCGACCATGGCAAGGTCGGATTCTGCCACTGAACTACGCCCGCTCGAGAAACTGGTGGATCATGTGGGAATTGAACCCACCTGTTATCCGCATTGCAAGTGCGGCGACCACCCCGTGCAGTCCCATGACCCAATCTGGTGCCCCGTGCAAGTTGCGAGCTTGCGGCCTCGTCTTTGTAAGAGACTTGCTCATAACGCATCTGAGCTAACAGGGCATTCTATAAACCTGGTCGGGGCGAAGGGACTTGAACCCTTACCGCACAGCTTAAGAGGCTGGTATTCTGCCGCTCGAATTCCGCCCCGATGCTGAACTACACCAACTGGAAGCCCTGATCGGATTCGAACCGATGACCTGCTCCTTCGGAGAGAGCCGCTACAACGGTGAAATCCTGGGGTGACCGGCGACGCTCGAAGTCGCACCTTACTGGATTCACAGTCCAGCGCTCTTCCTCTTGAGCTACGGCCACCATAAAGCTGGAGCTAGCGTTCGGAATCGAACCGAAACCGGCGGTTTACGAAACCGCTGCTCTACCGATTGAGCTACGCCAGCAATAGTAGGAGCGGTGCGATTTGAACGCACATCACCTCGATTAAAAGTCGAGCATTCTTCCCGTTGAACTACGCTCCCGAAACTGGCTCAGGCCCTCCGACTTGAACGGAGATCACCCTGGTTAACAGCCAGGTGCTTTACCTTTAAGCTAGACCTGAACAACTCTGGTACCGGGCCAGGGATTTGAACCCCGATTTTCCGCTAATCGGGCGGACATCCTGCCGTTGGATGAGCCCGGCATGGAAGGCGCGGTGAGACTCGAACTCACATAGCTCCAGCTTAGGAGGCTGTTGGGCTCTCCGGTTGCCCGCACGCGCCCGAAATCTGGAACCCGGTGAGGGATTCGAACCCCCGTACACTTCGTTCGTAGCGAAGGCCATATAGTCCTCTCTGGCAACCGGGCTAAAGCCTGGTATCTGAATCGGGCGCTGTAGCGGCGGTGTCCTCACCGCCGAAGGATCTACTCCGTCGCGAGCGATCGTGTACTTCACCGCCGAAGGATCTACTCCCTCGCGAGCGGCGGTGTCCTCACCGCCGAAGGATCTACTCCCTCGCGAGCGATCGTGTACTTCACCGCCGAAGGATCTACTCCCTCGCGAGCGACGGTGTCCTCACCGCCGAAGGATCTACTCCCTCGCGAGCGGCGCTGTCCTCACCGCCGAAGCGTCTACTCGATCGGAGACGGCGGTGGGGACACCGCCGCTACAGCGCGTCTGGCGGTCAAAGACCGCCGCTACAGCAGGACAACCTGGTAGTGGTCCAGGGAATCGGACCCTGCCGTGCACTCCCGTCCGGAGCGATTACAGGCTTATAAGGCCCGCCCGCACACCAGTGCTGACCACCCTTGGAGACGCGGGCCGGAATCGAACCGGCGATTGCCTGTTTTGCAGACAGGCGCCTTCCCACTTGGCTACCGCGCCATTGGCAGGGGTGCCCGGATTTGAACCGGGATCGACGGGTTTGGAGTCCGCCAGACTTGCCGTTGTCCTACACCCCCGTTCGTTCCTGTCGATCAATTGTCAAAGAGCAATAAAAAAGGCCCGCTTTTTACGGCGGGCCTTCTTAGAATCCTGGTTGTGCCTGGACTCTACCCGCCTCCTCTGCGCGAATTGGCCGTCATGACGGTGCTATTGGACGATAGTGGCCAATGGCACACAAATATGCGGCACGGCCTACCTTGCCGTTCGCTTGGTGACTCGAATTTGGGGAATCTAAGCATCTCTCGAACTTCTCACCTATTCGCTGGTGTTATCGAAGAAGGAATAAATCGATCTCCTCTACCCAGCACTAAGCTACACTGCACCTATTATGACGAGTTGTCAAGCAAAAAGTTTCCGAACGGACTATCGCTGCATGGTTGGGGCAAGCAAGCGGAAAATGTAGTTTATTTGCGGACGAGTTAGCCTCGGACAGATCGAGCGTTTTAGCTCTTTACCTACAGCATTTTACACAGAGAGCAGACTATCTTGACCCATGCCGGACGTGCGCCGCTTCAGCGGCTGCTACCCGTTGCCGTTGCCGCGCCGGATACTGGCCCGTTATGGCGCGCCACCGGACTTCCGCCACTTCGCGAAAGCTGCGGACAGCATCCCGAAGCACGTTGAACTTGGTCGCCGGGTCGTTATCCCAGCGCACCGGAATCTCCAGAATCCGGCCGCCGCAGCGCTCGATCAGGAAGAGCAACTCCGGATCGAATCCGAATCGCTCCGCCTTCATGTGCTCGAAAGCCAGCCGCGTGGGTTCGCGGCGGAACAGCTTCAGACCGCACTGCGTATCGCGCAGCTTGAGGCCGGTAAACAACCGCACCGCGACGTTGAAGCAGATGCCGCCCAACTCGCGGAACAAGGGCTGATGTACACCGATCAACTCCCGCTGCAGCGCCCGCGAGCCGATGGCGGCGTCGGCTCCGGTCGATTCCAGAGCTGCGATCAGCATCCCCGTCTGATCGATCGGCGCGGAGAGATCGGCGTCCGTAAACAACACGTATTCGCCGCGAGCTTCCAGCACACCGCGACGCACGCTATACCCTTTGCCTCGATTGCGATCGTTGCGGATCAACCGGAACGACGGCCAGGCGGCGATCACGTCTGAAACCACGCCGGCCGTGCCATCGGTTGACCCGTCGTCCACCACGATCACCTCCGACGCGAAGGTCTTCGATGCCAGATACCAGTGGATGGCGCTGAGCGAGCGTCCTACTCGCTGGGATTCGTTGTAGGCCGGGACCACGACACTTAAAAAGGGCGTTGCCTCCGCGCCGGTCGATCGTAAGTCATCGCGCTGCATCATCGCTTCTTCTTTTGAGCCCGGCTCCGAAAAGTCGAGGGCTGGGCCGTTTCCCTAAGCAGTCACATGTCGAGCCGGTGCTGTTTCCAATGAGACACACGCCACGCGGACTCGCAGCGGCAACACTGGGCAAGCACAGCATTGATTCTACAAGAGATAAACCCTGCCCAGGATTCGTACCGCTACGTCCAAGCGGGCTTTGCCACGAAGGAACTGCGCAACGGAACAGGTATCGATAGCAACTCGGGTTCCATTTCTTGCGGCCGGCCGGATACGTCACTACATCGACGGTTACTCGCTCAAACACGCTTCCCGGCCGCCCGGACTCGATCCACGTACTTCCGCGTCGCCACGTCGATCCGCACGATCTCGCCCTGCTTGATGAACTGCGGCACCGCCACTTCCAGACCGTTCTCGATCGTCGCCGACTTGTAAGTGTTGTCCTGGCCGGTGTGGACGGGCGCCGAGGTCGTCTCGACCGCGACTTCGACGATCGCCGGGAATTCGATGCTGACGGGCCGCCCCTCGTAGAACTCGACGGGCACTCGCGTGTCGGGCTTCAGAAAATCAGCCGCGCTCCCGACGGCCTCGAGTGGAATCGAGACCTGGTCAAACGTGACCGGGTTCATGAAGGTTGCGGAATCGGTATCGCTGTACAGATAGTCCATGTCCACTTTGGCGAGATCGGCCTCGTCCAGCTTCTCCTCGGGACGCCAGCGCAGTTCCTTGAACGTTCCCTTGCGGACGTCTCGCAGCTTCGCATGGACGCTGCCGGGCATCTTGCCTTGACCCACGTGGAAGGTCGATTCGATCACCTTGAGCAGGTCGCCCCCGACAACGAGGATGGCGCCCGGGCGCAGATGGGACGCGATCACCATGCTCTCCTCCTAGCCGAAGAATCGTGGCCAATACTCTTGCGGCCAGCCCTGCTTTCCGACAAGTGGCACGAACTGGCAGGCCTCCAACGTCCGGTCGAGTATCTCGCCGCCGTGCTTGATCAGGAGATGAAGTTGCTGCAGGGCGCGGCTGCCGATCGGAATCACGAGCCGTCCGCCGTCCGCGAGCTGATCGACGAGCGCCTGGGGGACGCGCGGGGCGCCCGCCGTGACCAGAATCGCGTCATAGGGCGCGGCCGGTCGATAGCCGTCCGTACCGTCACCGGTGATCACCTCTACCGCGTAGCCCAGAGCCGATAGCTTCTGGCGCGCCTGCTCCGCGAGCTGTGCGTTCCTCTCGATGGTGTAAACCCTGGCGTCCAGCGCAGCCAGCACGGCCGCCTGATAGCCAAGGCCCGTGCCAATCTCCAGCACGCGATCCCCGGGGCGAACTGCGGCGCCTTCGGTCATCAGGGCGACGATGTAAGGCTGCGAGATCGTCTCCCACTCACCAATGGGCAGCGCGCGATCCTCGTATGCCGCCGGAGCCTGCTCGACCGGCATGAATTCATGCCGCGGTACTGTCGTCATGGCCTCGAGCACGCGGCGATCGCGGATGCCGCGAGCACGGAGCTGATCCTCGACCATGGCCAGGCGCTCCGCTTCGCGCGCTGTCGACGTATTTGGCATGGGACTCCTTGGCTCCAGCATAGCACCGAAGGCGGCGAGTCTCACGTTTGGGGCTGGTTGAGAGTCGACAGTCAACAGTTGACAGTCGGTTGGCCCTACATTGAGCGATTCAGCGACTGTCGACTGTCGACTTTCCTCGTTAGCGCTATGCCAGCTACTTTACTGCCTTTGAATCCCGCCGATCCTGCCGCCGCGAAACGTCCGAATCGCAATCGACCTGCCGTTCAGCCACGCCGTCACGGCGCCGTCGACATCGGTTTGGAAGGTTTGAATCCCGAGATCCAATTGTGCCAGCGCGATTCGCGCAATCGAATCTGCGCGCGTGGTGCGTCCCGGAGACACGATCGCAACCTCCGCGCCGGTGTTCGCCAGCAGATTCGAGTGCGCCGCGGCCACCAGGTCCGGGCGATCGATGACCAGGATATCGTCGCGCGCGTTGTTGCCAGTACCGCCACGCGCGCTGGCGGTTGCGCCCACCAGCTGTATTGCGTCTTTTGAAGGACCGGCGCCGGCAAACCATGCGGAGCCCTCCGCGCCAGCAATGCGAACTGTCACGCTGCGGCTACCCGCCGGACTGCTTGCGTCAGCGGTCGAATCGAGAATCTGAACCGTGGTGCCACCGAGCCGCAACGCCTCGCCGGGCTGGATCGGACGGATGACCGTGCCGCGACGCACGCCGCGCGTGACAGCGGCGATGGCCGCCGCGTTCCATCCGCCTGGTTGCCCTACCAGCCACAACTCACGCACATGAAAGTCGCCGAGAATTGACGCCACGCCGTCCAGATTCAAGCCTGGCGCGAGCAGCACATCGAGACTCTTCACGCGGCGCGACCACAAATAGGGCGCCACGATGTTCTCGCCGGGATCCCACGGGACCGTCAAGGCGCTGGTGGGTGTGCCCGGGACGCCGCCGGCGCCGATCAGCATCGTCGATCCGCCCGGAAGGACCATGAAACTGGCTTGCCCGCGACCGCAGTCGAGCGCGGTGATCTCTATCCCGCCCGAGGGAAGATCGGCGGCGAAGGGTTCCGTCGCCAGCAGAACTGCGAACAGGCCCAACACAGCGACAGATGCGATGGCGCCCGCGCGCGAGCGTCCGAGGCAAAGGGTCAGGGCGATCAGTGCGGCCGCAAATCCAAGTGCGATGACGATCGGGGGCGAGGGAACGCGGTACGAGAGCCATGCCGGAAGGTGCGGCAACTCGGCCAATCGGAAAAGCGGGTTGAACACGACGGCCAGAACTTTGCCGGGCAGAACCGCCCACGACGGCGCCACGGTCGCGAGCGCCACGGTCGGTATGGCAATGGCAAGCAGTACGGCCATGAGCGGCAGCGCCAGGGAATTCAGGCCGATGCCCGCCAGCGTCACGCGATGAAACGTCTCGACCATGGGCAGCAGCAGCCCGATTTGCAGGACGGCCGAGAGCGCGGCGATCTCGATCAGGCGCAGGCCCGCGCCGAGCGGCCAGACGATCAGGCGCGCGGCCGCGACCGGGTGCCGGTCGAGATAAGCGGAACACCCGCGCACAACGCCAACCAATGAGCGCAGATCCAGCCGGAATTGCGCCTGGCGTGGATCGAGCGCAGTATCGAGATCGATATTGTCGAGGTGATAAAGCGCGTGATGATAAGGCTCGATACTCAGCCGGAGCAGCGGCCCCGCCAGTCCGACGATCAGCAGCGCGGCCGCGAAGGAAAGCTGAAAGCCCGATTCGAAAAGCCACGCCGGACGCGCCAGCAGCAGGACCAGCGCCGCGAGTCCGACGGAGTTCAGCGCCGTGTGATCGCGGCCCAGCAGGTCCGCCACGATGAAGGCTACGATCATGAGCGTGGCGCGCAGCGTGGGCGCGCGCTGCTCGACCACGAGCGCATAGGCGATGAGGACTGCCAGCAGCAGTAAATTGCGCGAGGTGCGATTCAATCCCAGGAGGCGCAGGAGTGCTGCAACCAAACCTGCGATCAGGCCGACGTGCAGGCCTGCGATCACCAGCAGATGGTAGAGGCCGCTCGCGCGAAAATGGTCGACGGTCGCGGAGTCGAGAGACGACCGCTCGCCGAGCAGAATCGCCTTAAGGACGGCGCCGTCGCGGCCCTCGGCTGACCACGGCGGATAGAGGCGATCGATGCCGCGCCGGATCCGAAATCGCAGGCGCCATACGACGCGGCTCGGATGCAGCCCGGAACGCACGGGCAGCGTGTGCACTTCGCCCGCGCCGCTTACCGTTCCCTCCCAGAACAAGTCGTCAATTTCCTCGGCGCGCTTTCGGAAGTCGAAACTGCCGCGATTTTGATACGTGTGCGGGCGGCGCAACAGCATGGGAGCCCCGATCGCGTCGCCGGGATGCAGATCGAACACGTCCTCGCCCCCGGCTCCGGCGAGCGATTCCAAACGCAGGCGGATCTTACCGGATGTTTTCCGTGCCGCGGCCTGCGAACCTCTTCCTGGCGGGACTTGAAGCTGGGCCAGGCGATTGGCCTCGATGTCGAATTCGAGACCGGATGGCGTGATCACCGGCTCAGTCACGATGCTGCCCTCGACCTGAACCGGGCGATTCAGATCAAAGCTCCACTCGTCCAGGTGGCTGACGTGATCCGGCGGAAAGCGATACGCGAAAAGAGTCGGCAGAGCGGCGCCCGCGAAAACGAATCCGGCCAGCACGACGATGACCGACGCGCTATTGTGTCCGGCGCGAAGCAGGATTGCGGAGACCGCCAGGCACGCGGCTGCGGCGCCAATCAGCAGGGGAAGCGCGCGCCACGCGCCCAGGTTCCCCGGAGCCAGCCAGGTGCTCAGCGCAATTCCGAGAGCCATCGCCAGGGCAAGAATGAGCACCGGACAGATGAACGGACGGGCGCTGTCGCTTTCAGCCTGCTCGGAGACCGAAGACACGTTGGCCTTCCAGAATCAGCTCTCCGGGGTAAGCCGCATCGCTATAGCGGCGGTATCCTCACTGCCATAATTCTGTATTCTCGGCCAGAAGGCAGGTTTGCTGTGAGGATGGCCGCGCAATCCTGCGGCGCTGAGGACAGCGCCGCTACAGCATCATCGTAGCACTTTCTAGATTTTCTCTTTGCTCGTTGGGTTGGTCGTGGCTGGAGTGCGCGGTTCGGGATCAGCCTCGAATCCGGCACAGCGCAGCACGGGCAATCGTGGATACGGAACGAATCGGGGATCCGTAAGGGACAGCCGGCACTGATAGAAGATTGACCCGCGATCGGAGCGTACGATTCGCACGTGGCGGCAGATCGCGCACAGGCCCGCATCGATATGGTTCGTGATGGGCGCTTTACCCAATGTGGCAGTGCGCCAGGCCGCGCTTTTCCAGGTACTGCTGGTGGTAGTCCTCAGCCTGCCAGAACTCCACGGCCGGAACGATCTGGGTGACGATGGGGCGCCGGAACTTGCCCGATTGTGCCAGGCGATCCTTCGAGGCGCGCGCGGCAGCTTCCTGTTCGGGATTGTGATAGAAGATCGCGCTGCGGTACTGCGTGCCCACGTCCGGACCCTGGCGGTTCAACGTGGTGGGATCGTGATTCTCCCAGAAAACCTTCAACAGATCCTCATAGGATATTTTGGCGGGATCGTAAGTCACCTCGACCGCCTCGGCGTGTCCGGTACGATCCGTGCAGACGTCCTGGTAGGTCGGCTTTTCGGTGCCTCCACCGATGTATCCGACACGCGTCGCCGTGACGCCGGGCAGCGCGCGAAAAGTCGCTTCCACACCCCAGAAGCAGCCTGCCGCAAAAGTGGCTTTCTCCATCGTTCCCTCCATCGCTGAGGATTTCACATTATATCAGCCGCGTCGACAAACCGCGCTGTAGCGGCGGTGTCCTCACCGCCGCACTTGGATCATGGCCCTTTTTTCCCCGGCGGGGGTGAGGGGACAATTCCCCCCGCCGCACTTTGGATCATGGCTCTTCGGCGGTGAGGACACCGCCGCTACAGCGCGTCGCTTATGGCGGGCCGGAACCGCCCGAATTCGGAGGTGGCGTGGGCGCGCCGCCCTGCGATCCTGGACCTGGCAGTGGCGGGCCGCTGGGCGAATTCTGCGGATGTTTTCCGAGGATGACGTCGGAGGGCTGAACGGAAACCTGGCCCGGACTCTGTTGTTCGCCCATCGGCGACTGCTGTTGGTCGGACGCAGACTCGCCGAAACCTGTTTTCTTGCCGGGCTTGTCGACCCCGAAGTCCCAGACGTCCATGTTGAGCTTTCCGTCCACCAGTTCGCCGATGGCGTATTCTCCGGGCGGCAGCGCCTGCGATGGCGTCATCTTGTAGATGCCTTTGGCGACGGCCTGTTTCTCAATCGGCACCGCGTCGCGAATCTCCCCGGATGCGCCCAGGCCCATTCCGGACTGCACCTTCTCGAGGACGCGCCGGTCATGCGCCGACTTCACCGGGATCAGCACCGCGTTGGCGCCCCAGGCCTCGTTCGACTGGATATAGAAGGCCGGTTGCGGATTCGCAATCCGCACGGCCGCCTGGGGGCCGGGCAGCGACACGAGCGAGCGCCGCTTGAGCAGCGGCCCGGGCATGGCGATCATCAAAGCGGCACGTTCCTTGTCCGTCATGACCTCACCCTCCGACTGGACCATCGGGATCACACGCTGGCCGTCGAAGGCATAAACGCCCTCGGTCAGAGGCAGGTAAAGCCCATTGGCAACCTGGAATCCTGCCGGCTTCGCATCCGGGCCGGGACCCGGGGCGTCCGGTCCGAAGTGCTCCTTCTCCAGTCGCTTGGCTTCGTCCACGATCTTGGCGTGTTCCGTCGCTTCCTCGCCAGCCGCGCGCTTGGTGGCGTCGAAATCCACCAGCGCCACCGGCATCTCCTCGTATTCATGTGTGTCGAGATTGTAGAACCGGACCTTGTCGCCTTCGATCTGGTAGCTTTTTACCAGAAGCTGCGAACCGTCTTTGAGGAAGAGCTTGACTTGCTGCGCCCGGGCGGGCAGGGCCGTGAGCGAAATGGCTGCGAACGCGATCGCCAGCCAAATTGCTACTGCCGGCTTTGAAGAAGCATGACGGATCGCTTGCATTGTCTAACCCGATTCCTTAGATGCCGAAATCGAGATCGTCGAGGCAACCTTACTTCAGAGGTTTTGACCAGGGACTCGCTGTTCTCCAGGCGAATCTCATCCGCCACTGGCCGTCTCAAATACCTCCGGATTCAGCAGCGTTCTGGGACGCTTCCCATCCAGCAGATCCAGCAGATTCTGCGCGGCCACGCGGGCCATGCGCGCGCGAGTCTCCGCGGTACCGCTGCCGACGTGCGGCGCCAGGACCACGTTCGGCAGGCCGAGCAGCGTGGGATGCACGTGCGGCTCCTGCTCGAAAACGTCGAGACCCGCGCCGGCGATCGCGTGCCGCTGCAGCGCCTCGGCCAGCGCTTCTTCGTCCACGACCGGGCCGCGCGCCGTGTTGATCAGATAGGCGGAGGGCTTCATCCGCGCGAGTTCGGCAGCGCCGACGGAGTGACGAGTTTCAGGGTTCAACGCCACGTGAATGCTGACGAAATCGGACTCCCCGAACAGGGTGTCGCGATCGACTCGCTGCGCCCCCAGCGCCTGCTCGATGGCCTCCGCGGCGGGGCGGCGGGAGCAATAGAGGATGCGCATATTGAATCCGCGAGCGCGGCGGGCCACCGCCTGCCCGATGTTTCCGAAGCCGTAAAGTCCAAGAGTTTTGCCGAATACGTCCGCGCCCCAGAGCAGGGTCCATTGCCAGAAGCGCCATTGGCCTTCGCGCACGTAGCGATCGCATTCGGGCAAGCGTCGCGCGGCGGCGAGCAGCAGCGCGAAGGCGAGATCGGCCGTGGTCTCCTCGACCACACCGACGAGGTTAGTGACGGGAATGCGTCGCGCGGTAAGCGCCGCGAGATCGAGATTATCGTATCCGACGCCCACGCTGGAGACGGCTCGCAGGCGCGACGCCTGCGCCACAACTTCAGCCGGCAGTCGGGCTCCGGCGATCATCAGGCCGTCCATTTCGCGCAGCGCTTCCGCCAACTCGGCGGGCGGCAGCGGCAGATCCTGTTCGCGGCAGGTCACGTCGCAACGAGCAGCGAGAATGTTGATCGCTTCGGAGCCGACGGGGCGGGTTATGTAGACGCGAGGTTTCATCGAAGATCGTCAGTTGTCAGTGGTCAGTTGTCCGTTGTCCCTGGACAACTCATCGCCCAAACTGCAGTCTCGCAATCAACGGCTCCGGAAGACGCGCCTTCTCCATCTTCGCCTGGGTGGCGCGCACATCGTAACCGGTACGGTAGTATTCCACCCTGCGCTTTTGGGAATCAAGTATCGCAAAGGCCGCGCGCCAGTCGCGGTCGCGAGGCTGTCCGACGGAGCCCGGATTGATGAGATAGCGCGAGCTGGCCTTAAGGCTGAGTACGAGGACGCAGCCGTCGCCGGAGTGTTCGGCATAGATGGGCTCGAGTTTATGGCCGGGTTCCATCACAAAGCCGCCCTGCACGTGCGTGTGTCCAAAAAAGACGACCGGCGAGGATGCGTCTTCGATCGCCGGCAGCGCGTCCAGTCTTTCGATGATGTATTCGTCCTCATCGCGCGGCGAGCCATGCACCAGTTCGAATCCGTCCACCTTCACAGGGCCCTCGGTGAGATTTCGCAGGCGGGCGAGATTCTCGGGCGTGAGTTGATCCCGGGTCCACTGCGTGGCAGCGCGCGCCAGCGGGTTGAAGTCCGCGGCATCGGTGATACCGGAGCAGGCCTTATCATGATTTCCGCGGATGATGACCTCTGCCGCCGGATGCACGGCCTCGACGATGGCGTTGGGGTCCGGCCCATAGCCCACAAGGTCGCCGAGACAGAGCACGGCTTCGTACAGCCCGCTCGCCAGCCCGAGACAGCTCTCATAGGCTTCCAGGTTGGAATGGATATCACTCAGGATCAGATAGCGCACGCAAAAAGCCCTTCCAAAGCGGGTGGAATTATATCCCATTATACGCGCTACGGACGGCTACGAGGGGCCATGCTGCCTGGGACCGCGACGTTCCGGGCGCAGGTCTTTTGACCGTTCGGTAGCTTTTGGTTAAGATCAGAGTTGTTCCAGGCCCGTTTCGATCCGCAGAGCGCGAATCGGGATCGGGCGCGCTCCATCGCAATGCTCCGATTCTATACCGCCGGCGAGTCCCACGGTCAGGCGCTGGTCGCGGTCCTGCTGGGACTGCCAGCCGGCCTCGAAATCGATTTCGCTTACGTCGATCGCGAGCTGAAGCGGCGGATGGGAGGCTACGGGCGCGGCGGCCGCATGAAGATTGAGCGCGACCGCGCGCAGTTTCTCTCCGGAGTCCGTCACGGCCGTACGATCGGATCGCCCGTCACGGTACTGATCGAGAACCAGGACTGGAAAAACTGGACGCAGGCGATGGCGGTGGAAGCGGGCGCGGAGGCCAGCGCGCAATACCGGCCTGTTTCTCAGCCGCGGCCGGGTCATGCGGACCTGGCCGGGTGCCTGAAGTACAATCTGACCGACGCGCGTTACGTGCTCGAGCGTGCCAGCGCGCGCGAGACGACAGCCCGAACCGCTCTGGGCGCGGTCGCCAGGCTGTTTCTGCGCGAATTCGGAATCGAGATCGCCAGCCACGTGATCCAGGTGGGCCGGGTGCGATCGACGGCGGCCGCGACGTTTGAGGCGATTCAGGCCTTGCGCGATCGCGAAGAGATTTTGCTGAATTGCCTCGACCCTGAAAGCGAAGAGCGCATGAAGGGCGAAGTGGACCAGGCCACGCAGAACCGCGATTCCGTCGGCGGAGTATTCGAGGTTGTGGCTCATGGCGTGCCGCCCGGCCTCGGTTCGATGGCACAATGGGACGAGCGTCTGGACGGCATCCTTGCGCAGGCGATGGCGTCGATCCAGGCGGTGAAAGCGGTCGAAATCGGGACGGGCGTGGAAGGCGCCGGACAATTCGGGTCCGAAGTTCACGACGAGATCGGCTACGATCGCGAACACTCGCGCTTCACTCGAAAGTCGAACCGGGCGGGCGGGCTTGAAGGCGGCATGTCGAATGGCGAGGACATCGTGGTGCGCGGCTATTTGAAGCCGATTTCCACGCTTCGGCGCCCACTGGAATCGGTGGATTTCGGCAGCCGCGAACCTGTGAAGGCGGCTTACGAGCGCTCGGATGTCTGCGTGGTGCCCGCGGCCGGCGTGATCGGTGAAGCGATGATGGGTCTCGTGCTGGGGCGATCGTTTCTCGAGAAATTCGGCGGCGACTCGATGGAAGAGACTCGCCGCAACTTCGAAGGCTACCAAGAGCAGGTCCGGCGGTTTTGATCAGAAGGCCTAAGGCGAGAAAGCGGAGGTATTCTCCTCCCGGGTTCTAGCCACGCCACTAGCCACTCGTCATTAGCCACTGTTTTTCGAATGATTTACCCCATCGTCAAATACGGCCAGGAGGTCCTCAACAAGGTGGCTGCGCCGGTCACCGTCTTCGACGAGGAACTCGAGAAGCTCGTCGCGGACATGTTCGAGACCATGTACGCTGCGCACGGCGTGGGATTGGCCGCGCCGCAGATCGGTCTGTCCCGGCACTTCTGCGTGATCGATACTACCGTGAGCGAGCAAGAGAAGGGAGCCAAGCTCGTGCTGGCCAATCCGGTGATCGTGGCCGTCGAGGGCCGGCAGGTGCATGAAGAAGGCTGCCTGAGCCTGCCCGATTTCCGTGCCGAAACGCCGCGCCCCTTGAAAGCAACGGTCCGGGCCCAGGACGTGCACGGGAAGGAATTCACCGTCACGGGCGAGGGTTTGCTGGCGCGCGCCTTCTGCCATGAGACCGATCACCTCAACGGCAAGCTGTTTATCCATCACCTGAGCCCGCTCAAGCGCGAGTCGATCAAGCGCAAGATCCGGAAGCTGACGAAGGCCGGAGATTGGTGAGCGGTTGCTGTAGCGGCGCTCGATGAGCGCCGAAAGTCAGAAGCTCAGGGTCGGCGCTCATCGAGCGCCGCTACAGCAAGCCGCGCCGCAGGCTGTCCTATGAGACTCATCTTTTGCGGCACGCCACAATTCGCGGTTCCCACCCTGCTGCGGCTGACGCGCGCGCCGTTTCAAATCGAGCTGGTACTGACGAATCCCGATGAGCCCAGCGGCCGCGGGCACGCCGTCAAGGCGCCGCCGGTGAAGCGGGCCGCTCTCGATGCCGGGCTCGTGGTGTTTCAGCCACGTCGATTCAAAGAGCCGTTCACCCGTGCGCTGCTGAGCCACTATCGTCCTGACGCTATCGTGGTTGTAGCCTACGGCCACATCATTCCCGGCTGGATGATCGAACTGCCGCGTTTCGGCTGCATCAACCTGCACGCGTCGCTGCTGCCCAAATACCGCGGGGCGGCGCCGGTTCCGTGGGCGATCGTTCGCGGCGAGCGCGTGACGGGCGTCACCACCATGAGGATCGACCCCGGACTCGACACGGGCGACATCCTGATGCAGCATGAGACGGAGATCGGCCCCGCGGACACCACCGAGACGCTGCTCGAACGTCTGGGCGTGGCCGGCGCCGGTTTAATGGCCGAAACGCTGCTCGAGCTGAGCCAGGGCCAAATCAGGCCGCGCAAGCAGGACGACAGCCACGCCACGCTGGCGCCGATGCTCAAAAAGGAAGACGGCCGGATCGACTGGTCGCTTTCCGCCGCGGAGGTCGAGCACCGCGTCCGGGGATTGCGCCCCTGGCCGGGAGCCTACACGAGCTTTCGCGGCAAATGGCTGCACATTTGGAGAGCATCCGTCGCTTCGGAACCCCTCGAAGCCGAACCTGGGACTCTCATCGCGCGCGCCGGAAAGCCAATTGCTGCTTGCGGTCACGACTCTGCCCTTGAACTCGCGGAGGTACAGATCGAAGGCAAGCGCCGGGTCTCCGGATCGGATTTTCTGAACGGCGTTCGGCTCCGACCCGGCGAGAAACTCGATACCACCACCGCCTGACCGTGCCCTTCCCATGCCCGTTTCACCCGCTCGCCGGCTCGCCTACCACGTTCTCCGCAGGGTTGAAAGCAGCGCTGAGTTTGCCGCTGATCTGCTGCGTAATGCTCCTGAAAATCTCTCGGAATCGGATCGCCATCTCGCGACGGAGCTGGTTTTCGGCGTGCTCCGCCGCCGCGCTCAACTCGATGACGTTGTCGCGCGCCTTTCCGGCCGCGCGACCGGCTACTTCGACCCTGAAGTCATCACCATTCTGCGCCTGGCCGTCCATCAGATTTGCTTTCTCGAACGCATTCCGAAATCCGCCGTCGTCAACGAAGCCGTCGAAATGACGAAGGCGGCGCGGAAGCGTTCAGCGGCAGGCCTGGTGAACGCGGTGCTGCGCAAGTGCGACCCGGCGGCGATTGATCGGGAGAGCAACAGCGAGCGCGCGGCCGCTCTCGCGATTCCCGAATGGCTGCGTGGACGTTGGGAACGGAACTACGGCCCGGACGCGGCGTTTCAGTTAGCCCGCTGGAGCTTGTCGACGCCAGCGCCCGTATTGCGAGTGGTCGATGGCGATTCGGCCCGCTTGCCAGACGAACTCGCGGCGGCCGGAATTGCGACGCACCCCGCGAGTTACGCACCCGGCGCACTCATCGTTAGCAGCGGTAATGTCACGAAATCGGATGCCTGGCGCGCGGGACGCGTGGTGATTCAGGAAGAGGCGTCTCAACTTGTTGGATTGCTGGTCCGGCCGCATCGCGGCCAACGCGTGCTCGACCTGTGCGCGGCGCCGGGGATGAAGTCTGCCGAAATTGCCGCCGATCTGCAGGAAGGCGTGATGATTCTCTGCGACCGCAGCGAGCGTCGTCTCAAAAGCATGAATCTCGCTCGCCTGTTGCCTGGCGCGGTGCGGTGGAGCGCCGTGCAACTCGACGCCGCGAGCCCGCTGCCGTTCGGCGTTGGATTCGACCGCGTTCTTCTGGACGCGCCTTGTTCCGGCACGGGCACCCTCGGGCGCAATCCCGAAATCAAGTGGCGCCTCAAACCGGAAGACATCGCGCGGCTCGCGGCCGCGCAGGCTCAAATGTTGCGCAACGGGCTTGAGACCCTTGTACCGAAAGGCCGGCTGGTGTACGCGACGTGTTCCCTTGAACCGGAAGAAAGCGAACAGGTCATCGAAAGCGTCCTGGCTCGCCGCCATGAGTTCGAAATGCTGCCGCGAGCACGGTCGGTGGAGGAATGGCCGCATCTGAGCCAATTCTTTGACGAGCGCGGCTACTTCCGCGCCCGGCCCGATCTGCACGGTACCGACGGTTTCTTCGCCGCTGTGATCGAGCGCAGTGGGTAGCACAGCCACTCCTGGCTGTGCTCCAGAGGAATGGCCGCATCTGAGCTGATTCTCTGATGAGGGCAGCTATTTCCGCGCCTTTTGGCCGGCGCGCACTTGGGAATGCCTATCACACGCGAACGGCGTGGCCGTGGCGCCGTGAGAGGAAGGGAAATGCCGTAATCTGACCCTCAAAGCGGGATCCCCATCGGCCGGGCACGCTGGCTCCGCAGCCCGGACAGCTCCCATCGGCCGTAAGGCGATAGCTGCGGATCCGGTAGCCATAACGCTCGATCAGCAACTCGGAGCACTTCGGACAGCGCGTATTCTCGAGATCGCCGACCTGACCCGGCAGATTGCCGGCATAGATGAAGCGCATCCCCGAGCGCTTGCCGATCTCCGCGGCGCGCATCAGCGTCTCGGGCGACGTGCTCTCGGGATCGGTCATCTTGTAGTCCTGGTGAAACGCCGTGACGTGCCAGGGAATGTCGGGCGAGACCTCGGCGAGAAATCCGGAAAGCCGCGCCAGTTCGTCGTCTGAATCGTTGAAACCGGGAATGATCAGCGTGACGATTTCCATCCAGAAACCGAGCGCGTGCAGACGCCGGATGGTATCGAGGATCGGCTGGATGCGGCCGCCCAGTTGACGATAGTGCCGGTCGTCGAAGCTCTTGAGATCGACTTTGTAGAGATCCACCCACGGCCGCAGATACTCGATCACTTGCTGCGTGCCGTTGCCGTTGGACACAAATCCGGTGCTGAGTCCCGCGGCCCTGGCGCGCTTGAAGATTTCCACGGCCCATTCACTGGTGATCAGCGGCTCGTTGTACGTGCTCACGAGGACGCGCGCGCCGCACCCGACGGCGTCGTCCACCATGTCGTTCGGCCGCGCGTGCATGGGCGCGCTGGTCGCAGCAGGATCGCGCAGCGCTTGCGACGTCACCCAGTTCTGGCAGTAGGAACAGTGCAGGTCGCAACCCAGCATGCCGAAGCTGTACGCGAGGGCGCCGGGATAAGCGTGGAAGAAGGGCTTCTTCTCGATGGGATCGCATTGCACTCCGCCAACGTAGCCCCAAGGCACCAGAAGCTTGCCGCCTTGATTGAACCGGACCTTGCAGACCCCAAGCTGTCCGGGCGGAATCCGGCAGGCATGGCCGCAGGCGAAGCATCGGACCCAATCCTTATCGAGCTTTTCGTAGAGTTCACCCTCGCGAGTGTTGGCCTGAAGCACGTCTTTGAGTGTTGCGCCCATCTGGAGAACCCTGAATTTGAATTCTACCGATATTATAGGCGCCCTGTCGGTCACGTGCTCAGGTGACGGGTTCAGAATTCGACGCCTGAAAGTAGAGATTGAGGCACAGCGGCCGAATCGGCAGTTCGGTCGATGTCCCTGCGCCGAATTTTCGCCGAATTCGTGGAATTTTGCGCGCGTTCCATCGCTCCGTATCTTCTTCTGTGCATCGACTTTCAGGTGTCCATGTTACATATTCTAAACCACTTATGGGTTGATTTGGCTTTGTTTCCGCACTCGTTTTGTGAAAGTGTTTGATTTTAAATGACTTGTGTGTTTGCTTTCTCATTTCGGGGGGGGCAAGGGCTTTATCGGGTCCGCGCTCTTCGAACTCCCAGAAGATCGGCTACCTCTCTGGGCTCGGCACAGCCGCTTTCGGGCTGCAAAAGCCCGAGTAGCCGGGTCGATCCAGGCGGGCTCGCCCCGGTTGTTGCTGCCTCGCCTTGTTGCTCCCTAGACAAACATAACTGACTCAAACCACTGATCTTATGAAACTGTTCCAGCTTTCTGCTCTAGAAATAGAACATCTCCTGGAGAATTTTCGTGACCGGCGTCACGGTGGCCTGTGTTGGGATTTTGGGGTCGGCGGAACCTAGGGCCACATACCCAGGCCGCCTCCCTCTGCTCGCTTTTTTCGGCCTTCTAACCTTTGTGAGGGCACCTCGCCAAAGTGGCACCGGCACTCTTGCCGTTATTCTTGTCCACTAGAGCACAGCCAGGAGTGACTGTGCTACCCACTGCGCTCGATCACAACGGCGAAGAAACCGTCCGTACTGTGCAGATCGGGCGGAAACCAGCGTCTGCGCAACCACAACGCGAACTTCCCTGTGGAACTCTGTGCCTGAAAAGCCTCCAACACCGAGTTCACGGAGCCTCGGTGGCCTCTGTACGACAGAACCTGAACTTCTTCGCAGCGCGTGAAGATCTTCTGCTCACCACCAGTCACTCGCCACCGGCCTTTGCCCGATTTGATTGCGGCGAGCCACGCTGGGTTGAAGACAGGGAGGACGCAGAGACGCCTGATTTCCGGAAAGGTGGCCGCACAGAATCACGAACGCGATCGTGTAAAATAACAAGGGACCCAACCGGGCGATCATCTCACTGCTCTGGAACAACGGAATTCCCTAAAGGACCGAATGTCTGATCTTCTCGACGAATTGAATAGCGAGCAGCGAGCCGTCGCCGAACAAACCGAAGGACCGCTTTTGGTGCTGGCCGGGGCGGGCAGCGGCAAGACGCGCGCCATCACCTACCGGATCGCTCATCTGATCGAAACCCACCGGGTTGCGCCGTGGAGTATCCTTGCCGTCACGTTTACGAATAAGGCCGCAGACCAGATGCGCGAACGCGTCGCGCGGCTGTTGGCCAGCCGCCGCGAGCAGAGTCCGGAGTCCATGAGTGGCGAAGGGGCGACTCCAGCCGCTGGCGCGGATGGCCGCGCCAAGCCGCTGATCTCCACGTTCCACGCGCTTTGCGTTCGCATCCTGCGCCGCGAAATCGAAGCGCTGGGCTACAGCCGGGACTTCGCGATCTACGACGAGGACGATCAAACGCGGCTGCTCAAGGCTTGCCTTAACGATCTTGGCCTCAGCGACAAGCTTTTCACGCCACGACAGGCGCTCTCGCGAATCAGCTACGCCAAAAACCAGGGCATCAGTCCCGAGGAGATGTACCAGACGGCGCGCGATTCCGACACGGAGACGCTCGCTTCGATTTTCGGACGATATCGCGACCGGCTGCGCGCGGCGAATGCTCTCGATTTCGACGATCTGCTGCTGAAGACCGTGGAGCTGTTCGAGAAATCGGTGGAGCTGGCGGATTCGTACAGCCGTCGCTTCCGTTACATTCATATCGACGAGTACCAGGACACCAATCGGGTGCAATACCGGTTGATCCGTCAGCTCACACGGACTCATCACAACATCTGCGCGGTCGGTGACGAGGACCAGTCGATTTATCGGTGGCGCGGCGCCAGCATCGAGAATATCCTGCGCTTCGAAGAGGACTTTCGCGAGGCCAAGGTGCTGCGCCTCGAGCGCAATTACCGCTCCACCCAGGTGATTCTGGACGGCGCCTCCGCGGTGGTCAGCAACAATCGCGCGCGCAAAGGGAAGAACTTGTGGACCGAGCGCCGCACGGGCCGCTCGATCGGCGTGTATCAGGCGGGAACAGCGGAAGGCGAAGCCGAATTCGTCGCCGGAGAAGTGGCGGCGGCACTGGGAGCGAACCCCAACGCGAGCGTGGGCGTGCTATACCGGACGAACGCGCAATCACGGCTTTTCGAAGAAGCCATGCGCGCTCGCCGGATCCAGTACCGCCTGGTCGGCGGGTTCAGCTTCTACGCGCGTGCGGAAATCCGCGACGCGCTTGCTTACGCGCGCCTCGCTTTCAATCAGCGCGATACGGCCGCGTTTCTGAGAATCATCAACACGCCGCCGCGCGGCATCGGCGAGACGACGGTGGCTCAAATCCAGGCGCTGTCGCGCGAGAATCGGCTGACTTTGTGGGAAGCGCTCGAAGAGATGCTGGTGCGCGGCAAGGAAGGCCCTATGCGCACGGCGCGGGCGCTCGCCAGTTTCCATGCGTTGATCCAGACGCTCGCCGAAGAAGGTAAACGCCTGCGCATGGCGGAGTTCTTCCGGAGCCTGCTCGATCGCACCGGCTATCTCGCGATGTTAAAGGATCAGAACACGCCTGAGGCTGAGGGACGAATCGAAAACCTGCTCGAACTCGTCAATGCGGTGGCGGCCGCCGAGGAAGCCGGTGAGAATCTGACGGCATTTCTCGATCGCGCCGCGCTGGTTTCCGACACCGATGACTATGACGAACGCGCGCGCGTCACGTTGATGACGCTGCACAGCGCCAAAGGGCTGGAATTCGACTCGGTCTTTCTGGCCGGGCTCGAAGAAGGATTGCTGCCGCACAAGATGTCCATGGACGATGACGCCGGGCTCGAAGAAGAGCGCCGTCTCTGCTATGTCGGCATGACACGCGCGAAGGATCGCTTGGTGCTTACGGCCAGCGCCACGCGCCGGTTCTGGGGTGAGGAAGGGCGGCGCAATACGCATCGTTCCCGCTTCCTCGACGAAATTCCGGATAAATTCACCGAGCGGCTGTCGAGCTCGGGACGCGTCGAAACCAATTGGCAAGGGGCCTTCAACTCGCGCGAGTCCGTCGAACAGTTTCTGCGGACCACCGGTTTCGAGTCCAGGCTGAAACCGAGCCGGATCTCGGCGCCGATTCCGGCAGGATCGAAATGGCGGCGCGGCAATCGCGTGCGGCATCCCAAGTACGGCATCGGGACGGTGATCGCCTGCGAGGGCGAAGGCGAGACGGAAAAGCTGACCATCAGCTTCCCCGGTTACGGCGCCAAGAAGATGTTGCCCCATTTCGCCACCCTGGAAAAGGCCTGACTTGTAAAGAGGACGGCGAATGGTAATTGGCTGTATGATCTACGCTCTGTTTCGCGCCACAGCAAAAATGCTATCTAAGGACGATGCATGGACACTCGAAAAGTCACGAACAAAGCTGAACGCAAGGAACTGAAGCGGGCCGCGCGCAAGAAGCGGGCGCCCAAGCCGAAGCGCACCGATCCGCGCGGCTCGCACAAGCCGAAGGTCAAGAAGCGCGGTCCGGGCGGACCGGCGAAGCGGTAGCCGAAGGAGCCGATTGGGCAGTCAACTTCTCGCGACCAAGAGCATCGACCGCCTGCTGGCGGAGGCGGAAAATCCCGCGCACTGCCTGCGCAAGACGCTCGGACCGTGGTCGCTGACGGCGCTCGGCATCGGCGCCATCATCGGCACCGGCATCTTCGTGCTGACCGGCACGGCGGCGGCGGGAACCACAATGCAGTTCCCGTCTGTCCTGAAGGCGCCGCTGTTCCTCTGGTTGATTCACGGCGGACATACCGTGGGCACCGCCGGCCGCATCGGCGCCGGTCCGGCCATTTCGCTGTCCTTCTTTCTCGTGGCCGTAGCATGTGCCCTGGCGGGCTTGTGCTATGCGGAACTCGCGTCGATGATCCCCATCGCCGGGAGCGCCTACACTTATTCCTACGCCACGCTGGGCGAGATCGTAGCCTGGATCATCGGCTGGGATCTCATTCTCGAGTACGCGGTCAGCAACATGGCCGTGGCCGTCGGTTTCTCCGCTTACATCGACAGCCTGCTTGCCGGTATTGGCCTCAAGATTCCCGACAGCATCGCCAATCCTGTCTTCAACGACTCGTTGCAGCGCACCGGCTCCTACTTCAATGTGCCCGGATTCCTCATCGTGATGGTGCTCACCGTGATTTTGGTGCGTGGAATCCGTGAGAGCGCGCGGACCAATAATGTCATGGTCGGCGTGAAGATCTTGGCCATTCTGATCTTCATTGTCTTTGCCTCCAGGTACGTTCATCCGGCGAACTGGCGGCCATTCATGCCCAACGGCTGGCAGGGCGTACTGACGGGCGGCGCGATTGTATTCTTCACCTACATCGGATTCGACTCGGTCTCGACATGCGCTGAGGAGACCAAGAACCCACAAAAGGACGTTCCCTTCGGCATCATCGCGTCGCTGATCGTCTGCGCGATCCTGTACTGCGCGGTGGCGATCGTGCTGACCGGGGTCCAAAACTGGCGGACGTTGGACAATGCCGCGCCGGTGGCGAATGCGCTCCAGGCGATCGGCCTGACCAACGTCGAGCGCTGGGTCACCATCGGAGCTCTGACCGGGATGATCAGCTCGCTGCTGGTTTACCAGCTCGGGCAGGCGCGCGTCTGGTTTTCAATGTCGCGCGACGGCTTGCTGCCGCGTGTCTTCTCGAAAGTCCATCCGCGCTTTCGTACGCCGCATGTGAGCACGTGGATCGCGGGACTGGTGGTCGCCATCCCGTCGGGCTTTTTCGATATCGGAACGTTGGCGGAACTTTCCAACATCGGTACCTTGTTCGCCTTTATTCTGGTGGCGCTCGGAGTTCTGGTGCTGCGCTACAAGCAGCCGGATCGCCGCCGCGGATTTCGCGTGCCGTGGGTTCCGGCGCTGCCGATCGCAGCCATCGTGTGCTGCCTGATCCTGATGGCCAGCCTGCCGATCGAAACCTGGCTGCGCTTTCTCATCTGGCTCATTGTGGGCTTGGTGATTTATCTTGGATATAGCCGCTTTCACAGCGAGTTCTCCAAGGCACATGAGCCCGCCGCTGTGACAAGCGAGCGAGCCCTATGAGCAAGCGGCCGGACCACTCTCGTGACGGATCGAATCCCGGATTCGGATGCAGCTTTTCGCGCTGGCTGCCAGGGTTCCTTAGCTTCGCCGCGACGCTCGGTCTGCTGTCCGTCCTGGCGGCCGCGACACGGGTCTACGCGTGGGGACCGGGCGCGCATCGCTTGGTGAACAACTGGGCGGTCTCGACCACACCTCCCGCGATGCGGCCGTTCTTTGAGGCGAACCGCAGCTTCATCGTCGATCACGCCAACGATCCCGAGGACTGGATCAAAAAAGATCCTTACGAGCGCTACCGTCACTTCATCTACCTCGACAAGTACGGGCTTTTTCCCTACATCGACCTGCCCTATTCCTACAAGGAGGCCGTGGAGAAATTCGGCGGACGGCGACTGAGCCGCAACGGCATCCTGCCCTGGAGAATCGGCGAGTACAGTCTGCGCCTGACGAATGATTTCAAAGAACAGAAGTGGGACGATGCCAAGCTCGACGCCGCGGTGCTTGCGAACTACGTCGCGGACGCGCATGACCCGCTCAGCACCACGCAGAATTACGACGGCCAGTTGACCGAGCAGCAAGGGCTCTCCGTGCGCTGGGGAACCAGCCTGATCGACCGCTACACGAACTTCTTCATGTTTCGCGCCGCCATCGCGGGCAAGGTCGACGATCCCACCGCGTACGGCTTCAGCATGGTGCTCGAAGCGAACACCTGGGTTGACCGGATCCTGTGGGCCGACTGGATGTCGCGCGCGGGCCTCAGCGATTACACCGACGAGTATTTCGACCGCTTTTACACGCAAATCGGTCCAACGGCGATGCAGGAAGTGAACGCCGCCGCGCACGACGCGGGTTCCTACTGGTACACCGCCTGGCTGAACGCCGGCGAGCCCGCGCTTCCCTCGCACTGACGCATGTCCGCGACGTCCGATTCCGCCTTCATTCATCGATTGCCCAAAGTTGAGCTGCACCTGCATCTCGAGGGCAGCATTCAGCCGGATACGCTGCGCGAAATGGCGCGCCGCAGAGGCCGTCTGCTTGAAGATACGGAGCAGTGGATCCGGGATCGTGAGCGTGAGAGCTTTTGCTATCCCAAGTTCACGGATTTTCTCAACGCCTTCAAGCTGCTCTCGCTTCTGCTCGAGACTCCGGACGATTACGCGCTCGCCACCACGCGGTTGATCGAATCGCTGTACGCTGAGAATGTGCGCTACGCCGAACTGACACTGTCCGCGGGCGTGGTCTTGTGGAAAAAGCAGCCGCTCGACGCGATCTTCGAGGCGGTGAAGGGCGCGGCCGATGAAGCTTCGGGGCGGCTGGGCGTGCGCGTCGTGTGGATTTTCGACGCCATCCGCCAATTCGGCGTGGATCACGCCCGCGCCGTGATGCTGCACGCATCACGCTATCGCGACCACGGCGTGGTCGCGTTCGGAATCGGCGGCGATGAGGAGCGCGGTCCGGCGCGGCTCTTTGTCGACGTCTATCGCGAGGCGCGCGATCTCGGCCTGCACGTGACCGCGCACGCGGGCGAGGCTTGCGGTCCGGAGAGTGTCCGCGACGCTATCGAGTTGCTGGGCGCTGAACGCATCGGGCATGGGACCAGCGCCGGCCGCGATACTGATACGCTGCATTTACTCGCCGCGCGGCGCGTGCCGGTCGAAGTCTGTCTTACAAGCAATCTTGCGACCGGAACGATCCAGCGCATCGAGGATCATCCGCTGCGCCGGTTTCTCGAAGCGGGCGTGCCCGTCGTGCTCGGTTCCGATGATCCCGGTATGTTCGCGACCAGCATCGAGCGCGAAATGCTCATTGCGGCTGAACATTTCGCGCTCACACGGGATGAAATCGCCGCGCTCGCCGCGAATGCGATCCAAGCGGCGTTTCTGCCCGAAAATCAGCGGGCGGCCCAAGGGGCACAGGCACTCTCGCCTGTGCCCAACGGATAGCAATCTCTTACTCACAGCACAGGCAAGAGTGTCTGTGCCACTACCTGCTGAGGATCAACCGCAACATGCCTCTTCGCGCTGTGTTCTTTGACGCCGGAAATACCCTGCTCTACCCGCGCGTGGATGAACTCGCAGCGGAGCTGACTGCGAGCGGATATCCCGCGACGGTCGAGGATTTCGCGGCGTCGGAGCGCGAAGGCAAGAAAAAGCTGGACACGTGGCTCTGGCCGAAGCTCGGCACCGAGCTGCCGCCCCAGGTGGATCGGATGTACTGGATGGAATACCTGCACGCGCTGCTTGACCGGCTCAAGGTGCCGCTCGATCAGCACGGGACGATGACCGAGCAGATCGTGGAGCGATTTCGCGATATCCGCTTCTGGTCGCGGGTGTTTCCCGAGACCGAGCCGGCGCTCGAATCGCTCAGCACGGCGGGTTACATCCTGGGCGTGATCTCGAACTCGATCGGAACCATCGCCGAGCAACTGACACGCGCCGGGCTTGCGCGCTACTTCCGATTCATTCTTGATTCCGCCGTGGTCGGCGTCGAAAAGCCCGACCCGGCGATCTTCAAGATGGCCCTCGACCAGGCGGGTGTCGCAGCGGATGAGGCGATATTCATCGGCGATACCTATGCCACGGATGTCGGAGGAGCAAAGCAGGCGGGAATTCGCGGAGTGCTGATCGATCGCTTCGGCTGCTACGACGATTCCGTCGATTGCCGCCGCATCAGGACTCTCGCCGAGCTGACCGGGCTTGTGCGCGAGTTTTGACCGGGGTTTCAGGTTTCAGGATCGGCTTCTGCACGGCGCTCTCCGGCGCCACAATTCCCGAGCCTTCCTTGATGGTCAGAATCTGATTGGGCTCCACGCGCGTGAAGCTTTCCACCTTCTGCGTGGTTGGCCACTTCACCTCAATCGCATCGACCACCGTGGCGGCGCCCAGGCCGAAGTGGAGCCGCAGATCGCTCTGCGACATCACGCTGGTGCCGCAGTGGACTTCATCCATCTGGACGTGCTTGCCGGTGAGCACCCGCACGCGCGCGCCGATCGCTGTGCGATTGCAAACTGTCCCCACCAGCTTGATCTTGATCCAGTTTTTGCGATTACCGCCGTCATTGCGGAGCAGCGAAGGCGGATCGTTCATGTTCAGGACCAGAACGTCGATGTCGCCATCGTTGTCATAGTCACCAAAGGCGGCGCCGCGGCTGGAAAATCGCTCTACGATGCCGGGCCCCGACTCGGCGGAAACGTCCTTGAATTTTCCATTGCCGAGGTTGTGGTAAAGGATCCGCGCCTCTTTGAAATGCGTGCCCAGATCCGGGGTCTTGTCCACCTCGGGATACACATGGCCGTTGATCTGCATGATGTCGGCCCAGCCGTCGTTGTCGTAGTCGAGAAATCCGCAGCCCCAGCCGACGAACTGCGTATTCTGGCCGACACCGGCGGCGAAGGTGACGTCGCTGAAAGTGCCGTCGCCGTTGTTGTGATAGAGGTCGGAGGTGTCGTCGGAGAAATTCGTCTTGAAGATGTCGAACCAGCCGTCGCAGTCGTAATCGGCCACGCCCACGCCCATGCCGGCCTGCTCCTGGCCGTCTTCGTTATACGCGCAGCCGGCCATCACCGCGACGTCGGTGAACGTGCCGTTGTGATTGTTCTTGTACAGAATGCTGGCCTCGGAGTCAACCGCCACGTAAATGTCGGGCCAGCCATCGTTATCGAAATCGTAGGAGACCGCCGTGATGGCATAGCGCGGTCCGGGCTTCAGGATGCCGGCTTTCTCGGACACGTCGGTGAAGGTGCCGTCGCCGTTGTTGTGGTAAAGAAGATTCGAGCCGCCCGGCAGACCGCGCGGGCCGCACATGACCGAGATTCCCTTCCACTGGCAAAACGCGGACTTGCCGGGTGCCGGGGTTGTGTCCTTGTTGAAGATGATATAGTTCGAGACAAAAAGATCCAGGTGGCCGTCGCGATCGTAATCGAGCCAGGTGCAGCCGGAGGCCCAGCGGACCGGGTGCCCGGCGTCAAAATCCTCCCAAAGGCCGGCCTTCCTGGTGACGTCCGTAAACGTCCCGTCGCCGTTGTTGTGGAATAAAATGTTGTGGCCCCAGAAGCCGCAGAACAGATCGTCCCAACCGTCGTTATCGTAGTCGCCCACGCAGACGCCGGTCTGCCAGCCGAATACGCCCAGACCGGATTTTTCGGTGACGTCGGTGAACGTGCCGTCGCGATTGTTCTTGAACAAATGCGAGGTGGGTTGCTGATCGGCCGGCCATTGGGTGTTGAACCTCGAACCGTTGGTCAGGTAGATGTCGAGCCAACCGTCCATGTCGTAATCGAAGAAGGCAAGCCCGCTGCCCTTGGCCTCGACGATGTAGTCCTTGTGCTCCACGCCGCCCCAGACGTTGGTGACCATGATGCCGGCTTCCTTGGCCACATCGACAAAGGTGACCGGCGCAGACGAACCCGCCCCGGCTTGCGCAGCGGGCTTCTCGGATGCGTCGAGCGCGAGGCTGCTCGGCCACTTCCAAAGAGGCGTTGCCAGCGCTTCGGCCAGGCGGGAACTGAGCGCGACGGTGGAGGATCCGAGGAAGAGTCTGCGAGAGAGCTTCATTTCAGTGCCAGGGATTCAGGAACGGGCCTGAATCCACGATTATACATCACGCCTGCCCGCAGATTGGCGATCGTCAATGGCGTTGGCACTCACGATCTCGTGCTAGTGCGACGAGGCCGCGCGCTTTGGCACTGGGATTTGCGAATTCGGTACTGATTGTGGTCCGGGCACTCCGTAATCGGAATCGGCGAGTGCATGACCACCGACGATCAAGTCGATGGGTGCATCGTACTTGTCCATGACAGCTTCCACGAAGACCATGCCCGCATGCGGAGAATCCAGGACCTGCTGCAGTTCGTTGCCGGTGTTTACGACGTAGGTTTCCGCCTTCTTGTCACGACTGAACACATTCGGCAATTCCGAGTACCGCCAGTTCGCGACGTCGTTGTACCTGGCGTCCTTACCCAGAACGGCTCTTTCCACCGTGTATCCCGCGTTGTTGATCACGAAAATCAGAGGCTTAAGATCACATCGCATGACGGTGGAGAGCTCTTGCACCGTCATCTGGAGCGATCCTTCTCCGGTCAGCAGGATATGACGCCGTCCCGGCGTTGCGAGACTGGCTCCGAGCAGCGCACCCGTCGCATAGCCGATCGAACACCAGACATAAGCCCCGGTGATATAAGTGGAGTCGTCGGGCAGCGTGAGCCGTCCCATGCCATTGCTCGAAGCTCCATCTTCCACGACGATCACGTCTCCAGGACGCAGAAAACCCTGAATCGCCTTCCAATATGCGTCTTCCGTGAGGGGATCGCTGGAGGGAACAAAGGTCGGTCGTTTCGACGCACGCGCCGGCTGTTTCATCGTCGCGACATTGGAAGACGCGTCAATGACAGACTGCAGGAGCTCCGCGAGATACACCCCCTGATAATTCTTGACTGCCGTATCGACGGAGCTGGACCTCAAGTGAATCGTAGAAGCGGGCAGTTTGTCGGTGAAGAAACCTGTCGTCGTTTCGACGCGCCGATAACCAACCGTGAGCAGACAATCGCTTCCTTCAATGGCCTCGCGGGTTGCGGGCGCGCTTGCAACACCACCAACGTAGGTCCCAACCAGTTGAGGGGAACTCTCAGGGACGGCGCCTTTGGCACAGTTCAGCGTCGCAACCTGCATGTGGAATCGTTCGGCGAGTCCCATGATCTGCCCGGAGACGCCGAAGCGCATGGCGTCGAGATCGAGTAGAAACGCGGGCGACTTGGCGGCATTCAGTCTCTCCAGAATCATCCCGGCGCAGGCTTTCAGCGTTTCCGGCTCGCTCGGTGGCATTTCGAGTTTGAGCGGAAGTTCGGGTACGTCGACCTCGAGATAAGGGATGTCGGAAGGGACTTCCAGGTAGACGGGGAGCTTTTGGCGCCACGCCGTAAGAATGAGCCGATCGATCTCAGCCACGGCATTCTCCGGAGTGAGTCGCGACTGGGCCGCGGTCACCTCGGCGAACATACGAAGGAGGTTGCCTTTTTCCGGGTCGATGAGCGTGTGGTGCATCAGATCTCCACGCTGAACGGCTCGCAGTGGAATTGAGCCACAAATCAAGATCACGGGAACACGCTCGCTGTATGCGCCAGCGATGCCGTTCATCGCGCTCAGAGCTCCAACACCGTACGTCACAGCCATCGCGCCGAGACCGTTGATTCGTGCGTACGCATCGGTCGCGTACGAAGCGTTGAGTTCGTTGCAGTTTCCAATCCAGGCGGGTTCACCCCGGTCCTCGAGCTGTTGCATGAGCCCGAGGCTGTAATCGCCCGGCACACCGAAGATGTGCCGAATGCCTGCCTCTTCGAGCCGGCGAATCAGAAAGTTTCCAATCGACTGTTTCATAACGCGGGTCTCCTTTGTCGATGTCCCGCTTCTGACAAGGGCAATGGTCGTTCCAAAGTCCCGAAGCGCCTGTTCAGGCCGCAAGGTATTGAATTTGAACTCGGATAGCGACGCGGGAGCTGTCCGGGAAGACAGGGGAGCGTTTACCAAGGTTGATTGCATCCTAGCACCTTGCTAAGGCGTTGGCAGGGCTGGTTCCAGCAAAACGATACATGAGCGCTCCTGTAATTCGCTGCTGGTCATGCTGGTGTCACAAAATGTCGTGCCCGCCGTCGCACGGCAGCTCAAAACCGGCAACGGTCGAAGCTGTCTTGGGGCAGGTCGAATCGAACCTGCGACTAAGGCGCGGCAAGAACCTCGTAGGGCCGCATCATCTCGTTATCCTCGTGCTCGAGGACGTGGCAGTGCCAGACGTATCGCCCGGTGTAGCCTTCAAAGCGCGCGATGATACGTGTGACCATTCCGGGGTAGGCCCGCACCGTGTCTTTCCATCCCATCTCGCCGGGTTCGGGAGGTACGGCCGGGCCCCGATATTTCAGCGTGCGGGTCGTTGTGTACGTGAAAACCTCGAAGGGTCTGCGATCGAGAATCTGGAAACGCACCAGGTGCAGGTGAATCGGATGGGCGTCGTCGGTGGTGTTGATGAGATTCCACACTTCCACGCTCTTTGCGACGGGTTTCTCCGTAATCGGCATGCTCCAGTGGACTCCGTTCAGCAGCATGATGTACGAGTTGCCGTAGAAGTCCCGCGTTTCGTCGAGCGACAAGTCGCGCTTCTGAACCGCGTCGGATTCGAGCAGCTTGTCCACCGGCCGCAGAGCGGCGGGAATCGACGAGGGATCGCTTGCAGCGCGGGGCGCGATACGGAACTGCATCAGGCCCAATATGTCGTTCTTCAAAACGATCCTCTCGTTCGCGCGTCCGGCAAAGTCGACCACGATGTCCGCGCGCTCGCCCGGCGCAAGTTGCAGGATCCTGAGTTCGACGGGTGCTGCCAACAATCCCTGGTCGGTGCCGATTTGGTGAAAGGTCTGGCCGTTCGAAAGCGACAGGTGATAGAAGCGTCCGTTCGATCCGTTGAGCACGCGGAACCGGTACTTGCGCTGCTCAACGTCGAGATATGGGAACAACGCGCCATTCACCAGAAACGCGTTCCCGAACACCTCGGGAACCCACGGCGAATCGGGGTTCGGCGAAACCGGGTAGTTAAGCTGGCCGTCCGGGTAGAGAAGCCGGTCGCAGAGGATCAGCGGAATCTCGCATTTGCCGCTTGGCAGGTTGAGAGCGTCTTCCATGGGATCGCGAATGACAAACGCGCCGAGCAAGCCCGCGTAGATGTTGAGCCGGTTGATCCCGATCGCATGATCGTGATACCAGAGCATCGCGGCGTCCTGGTTGTTCGGGTAGAAGTAGACCTTCGATTTGCCAGGCTCGTACCAATCTTCCGGGTAACCGTCCGAATCGGGCGGAGCCTTGGCGCCGTGCAGATGAATCACGCTGCGGACTTCCGGCTTGTCTTTCTCGGCCCCGTGAATGTTGTAGTCGATCGGCAGAAAGTGCCGGCCGGGCAACTGGTTCGCCC
>JASHQD010000210.1 GCA_030037755.1 Terriglobia bacterium | reverse complement strand
GGTGGCACGGTCTTTAGTCTGTCGACGGGTCTGGGGCCGTTTGTGGAAGCCCTGCCCACCTCCGGCGCCGTCGGAGAGCTTGTCGAAATTCTGGGGAACAACCTGACAGGCGCCCAGAGCGTCACCTTCAATGGCACGGCGGCGACTTTCACCGTGGTTTCACCCTCCCTCATAAGAACGGCGGTACCCGCGGGAGCGACCAGCGGCTATGTCCGGGTGGTGACGCCGCACGGGACGTTGACGAGCAACGTAGTCTTCCGGGTGCGGTGACCAGCTCGATTTCCGGCGGCGGGACTGACCCTGCATCCGGTCAAGATGCGAATTGTGGACGCCACGCAAGGTGGCGGCTTTGACTTTCTAGGCTATCACTGTCACCGCCGGCCGACACCTCGCACCTGACTAACCCCTGACCCCCACTGCCGCCATCATTCGCCCCGCCCGCCCGCCGTCTCGGCGATGAGAGAAGAACAAGTCCGGACGGCAACAGGTGCAGAATGCAGAATCGTGAATTGCCGAGGCCTTCAGGCCGGCCTCGCGAAGCTGCGCACGCGCCACGGCGATGAGGTCGAGATGCAGACCGTGCGGGTCGCGGCGATGTCCGGGTGGGGCTTGGGTATGGAACAGCAGGTTGTAGCGCAGTTCCGATCGTTGCGGTTCGGCCTCCGAGACCGGCTTGTGAAAGAACGTGCCGCTCCCGCGGAATTGGCCGCGAAAGGCATCCACCACTTCATCGCCGACCTCGTAGCAACACCGTCTGATGGCGGGTCCCAGCACCGCGACCAGGTCCGCGGGACGCGACCCGAACGCGCGCTGCAACTCGCCAACGGTCTTTTCGATCACGCGGGCCAGGGCGCCTCGCCAACCCGCATGAATGGCGGCGATCGCGTGCAGACGCTTATCGGCAACCAGCACGGGCAGGCAATCCGCAGTGCGAATCGTAAGGAGAATACCGGGCCCCGATGTGATGAGCGCGTCGCCGGCGCGCTCGCCCTGGGGATCGGGCGGATCGGAGAAGCGCGAGCCCGCAGGATGATACTCGATGAGCGATGGTCCCGAACCTCGAGTGCCGGAATCGTGAGCCTTGGACTCGCGCCTCGCGCGGACTTCCCAGACCGCGGCCGAGTGGATCTGGTGAACGCTCGCCGGAGTCATGTGGCGACCGAGTGCGCGGAAGAATCGCCGCCGGTTGCGCTCCACCTCGCCGCGGTTCGCGTCCGGCGTGAAGCCGAGGTTGAACTCCCGGGACCGGCCGCCAGGCGTCGTCGCCGCGGCATCGTCGGTCGCATATCGCAGGCTGAATCCGTGAACCAGCCACGGAAGCTCGGCGAGGGCGGCCGACTCCATCAAGGCGAGCTTGTTTCGAATAACAATCTGAAGATCGGTGGAAGGCTGGAGCTCGGTTGCCGGAGCATGGCGGCGCGGAATGGTCAATCGTACTTCTCGCAACTCAGATCCTTGGCGCTGTAACCCATGTGGCGCAGTTGCTGCCGGACATCGTTGACCATCTTCTTGAGGCCGCAAACATAAGCGTGGAATCCCTGCTTGCCGCGAAGGTAAGCCGCGATCTGCTTCTGGACGTAGCCGGTGTGGCCCTTCCAGTCGGCCCCGGGACGGCTCAATGTCGGGACGAAATGAAAGTTCGGATGCTCGCGCGCCAGTTGTTCGAATTCGTCGCGGTAGAGAATGTCCGCTTCTTCGCGTACGCCGAAGATGAGCCAGACTTCCGACGGCGAGGGCTTCTGGAACAGGTACTGGACCATCGAGCGCAGCGGCGCGATGCCGGTGCCGGTGGCGATGAAGGCGGTCACGGGATCGGGCGGCTCGCGTAAGACGAACTGGCCGAACGGGCCACGGAACTGAATCTTGTCGCCAGGCTTCAAGTCAAAGACGGAGGGCGAAACATGTCCGCCCAGCACGATGTTCAGGCAGAGATCGAAGCGGTTGTCGTGGTGCGGCGAGGAAGCCACGGAGTATGCGCGCGCCACCTTCTCGCCGTCGACGTTGAAGTCGAGCGAGATGTACTGGCCGGGACGGAAGTCGAAGCGGCTGCCATTGGCCGTCTCGAATTCGAAGTGCTTCGTGCGGTTGTTCGTGTAGTGAACCTCGCGGAGCACGGCGTGATGTCGGGCAGTATTCACAGAATGATTTCAGCCGCTGTTCGACGCGGTGCGTCTTGCTCCGCGTGTCCTTACCGAGGCGGAAAAAGACGCGGCATTGAACTAATGACCATTTTATCGTGGAAAAGGAGATTTCGTTAAGACGTGGGTTGCTGTAGCGGCGCTCTATGAGCGCCGAGAAGCCCCGCGCTCTAAGCCTCCAGCTCCTTCGGCGCTCATAGAGCGCCGCTACAGCAATGCGCCGCTACGGCAAGCCGATGCACGTCTAATAGCCGTGTTCCATCTCTTCGCCGGCGGGCAGGAACAGGCTGGCGGCGCCATATACGCCCACGAGTGTCTCGAGCTTGGCCGGAAGCAGTGGCATATGAGCCGCGAGATCCTTATTGAGCGTGTACTGCAGGATCGTCTTGCGGATCGTCTTGAACAGCGGCTTGCCGATGCGCGAAACTCCGCCGCCCATGACAATCGCTTCGGGATCGAGCAGCGTGATCATGCCGGCCAACCAGACGCCCAGGTAGAATCCGGTGTCGTCGATCACCTTCTTCGCCACTTTGTCGCCGTTGCGAGCTGCCGCCTCGATCAGCTCCGGTGTGATGTGACTAAGATTGCCGTGCGTCAGCTCGCGCAACCGGCTGGCGGTGGTGTGCTCCTCTTCGAGAAACACTCGCGCACGACGTGCCATCGCGGGTCCGGATGCCAGAGCCTCGATATGTCCCAGCGCGCCGCAGCCGCAACGGTACGGGCTCTGCGGGTCGATCGAGACGTGCCCGCCTTCGCCGGCGGCGCCGTTCTTGCCGTGATAAATGCGCCGGTTGATGATAATGCCCGTGCCGATTCCGGTGGAGACGGTTACATAGAACACATGCCGGTAGCCCGCGGCCGCGCCGAAGAGCGCTTCCGCCAGGCCCGCCGCGTTCGCGTCGTTTTCAACCTTGACCGGCAGGTTGAATTCGCCGCCGAGCTTGCTGGCGAGCGGGACCTTTTGCCAGCCGGGAATGTTGGGCGCGTTGATGATGATGCCCGCCCGGGTATCGAGCGGGCCGGGCGCGCACAGTCCGATTCCGCCAATCCGTTCGGTGCCGCCCGCGCGGTTGATCAGCCGGCCGATCAAATGCACCACCTGGCCGAAACTGGTTGGGAATCCCTCGGCAGCCCGGGTAGGGACCGTCAGCGAACTGACCAGCCTGCCCTTCATCGAGACAAGTCCGCCGGCGACCTTGGTGCCTCCCACATCGATTCCGATGACGAGCGGATCCATAGTCTTCAAGAGGGCTCCTGGGCCGACTGCCGGTGCGGCGGGCGTCACTTCGCGGAACCGCCAAGTATATCACCCGGGTTCGCGGTGGGGACAAGAGCACAAAACTGCTGTTCCGTCTCGGGTAAGCTTGGTAAGCTTTAGGGCTCTCTAGCCTGAGCGCGATGAGTGCGGTAAAATAGTCCGGTTCGCAGTCAGCGCGAACTTCTATCCTCGCCCCGGCGTGGGTCGAAATCGCCTGAAACGAAAGCTCGTCCCCGTCGTCTAGCCCGGCCTAGGACATCGCCCTTTCACGGCGGTAACGCGGGTTCGAATCCCGCCGGGGACGCCAAACCTTTCAATGAGTTACGGTGGTTGACTCTGGCGCTGCGGGTGCCAACGTGACCAATTCGTGACTAACGGTGGGTTTTTCGGCCGATCTGAGCGACTCCCAGCATCGCATCGAGCCCGTTCACAGCGTCCTTCACCTGGGCGCTGGCAATCCGCGCGTAGCGCTTCGTCGTCCGAAGATCGCGGTGTCCGAGCTGGCTCGCAATCACGTCCAGCTCAATACCTTTCTGGCGGAGCCACGTCGCGAAGGTGTTCCGCAGATCGTAAAGCCGAATGTCTGTGATCTTCAGGGCGCCGCAGACCCGGTGAAATGCCACGCTTACCGATTCCGGGGTGATGCCGGGGAAGAGCCGGGCTTCGGGCTCGCCTTCGGCAATCGAGGCCAGCACGGTTTGGGCGAAGGCATTGAGATGCACTTCCTTCGGTTCTTCGTTCTTGGATGTGGGTAGCAGGATGCGGTTTCCGTCAACATACTTCCATCGGCACTCCACCAATTCCGAGCGGCGCATGCCCGCGGCTGTCAGAAGGGCGAAGAGGAGCGGCGAAGTCTGTTCCAGTGCTGAATGCAATGGTTGCGGCCCAGGTTATCCGGGCCGCAACCCTTACTGTTATGGGTTCACTGTCTGCGCGACACCTGCGGAGACGCTGCTGTTGTTATTGGCATCACCCGAGTAGGTCGCGGTCAGGGTTATGCTGCCCGTCGTGTTCAGGGTTATCTTGCAACTGCCCTTGGCGCCCGACAGGTTACCCGTGCAGCTTCCTCCACTGCTGGCATTCACCGTTACGGAGCCGGTCGGATTGGGCCCGTTTGCGATGGCCGGCGCTACGCTGAAGTCCACCGTCACGGCTTCCCCGACGGTAGAAGGATCGGGAGTGTTCTTGGTGATGGTGGTCGTGGTGTTGTCGGGATTGACCGTCAGATCGACGTCGGCGGTCACCGTTGTGTAGTCGCTGGTGGAGGTCGGAGTGAACGTGACGGACAGGCTTTGAACTCCTGCCGCGAGCACTTTGCCCGACGCCGGATTGTAGACAAACTTACCACCTGTGTTGGCGGTCGCATCCAGTTGGGTTGCGCTCAACGCCGTACCATAGGTGATCGGCGCAGGGGCCGGCCAGGTGATCACGCTCGCCGCCTTCTCCGCCGTGGTCTTTTGGGTCGCCGTTGCGCCCGCGTAGACGTCGTTCGGCGCCCAGTTTGCGGTCATCGTGCAAGTGCCCGTGCCGCTCGTCATGGTAACGACGAGCGTCGTGGTGTCGATGGTGCACGAACCCGTCGCGGTGAAGGTTGGCGTACTGGTGGAATCCGATGATGCTTCCACCGTGAAGGTGGTCCCGTACGTAGCAGTGGCCGGCGCCCCGGTGAAGCTCACCGTCGGCGTAATCGCCTTCGCTACCGTCGTAGACTCGACCACCTGCGGCGCAGCGGTGTAGTCGTTGTTGCCCGCGGCGTTCATCGTCTCCGTGCAGGCTTTACTTCCGCTGCTCGCCATCGTGTAGGTCCCGTTTACGTTGGTGCAGCCACCTGAACTCGTGAACGTAACCGGCAATCCCGAAGTCGAGCTTGCCACCACCGTGAAGCTGCTTTTGAGTGTCGCGGTTGCCGGGGCGGGTACAGTCACAGTAATCGACTGACTCGCCTGCTGCAGCGTCACCGTGAATGGGGCGCTCGTGGTGGAGTTGTAGTTGCCATCGCTTGCCTTGGTCGCCGTCAGCGAGCAGCTGCCGCTGGCGTTGGTCACGGAGACTGTCGTGCCCGTAACCGCGCACCCCGTCGAGGATCCGGCGCTGAAGCTCACGGCACCGGTGCCGCTGCCGCCGGAGGACGTCGCTGTCCCCGTTGTCCCGTACGTCACACTGCTCGGGCCGGTGACCGTCAGGGTCGCCTGTGTGGCCTCGACCAGCGCCACCGTGAAAGGAGCGCTCGTGGTGGAGTTGTAGTTGCCGTCGCTTGCCTTGGTCGCCGTCAGCGAGCAGCTGCCGCTGGCGTTGGTCACGGAGACCGTTGTCCCCGAAACCGCGCAGCCCGTCGAGCTGCCGGCGCTGAAGCTCACGGCACCGGTGCCGCTGCCGCCGGAGGACGTCGCTGTCCCGGTTGTCCCGTACGTCACACTGCTGGGCCCGGTCACCGTCAGCGTTGCCTGGTTGGCCTCGATCAGCGTCACCGTAAATGGAGCGCTCGTGGTGGAGTTGTAGTTGCCGTCGCTTGCCTTGGTCGCCGTCAGCGAGCAACTGCCGCTGGCGTTGGTCACGGAGACTATCGTGCCCGTAACCGCGCAGCCCGTCGAGGACCCGGCGCTGAAGCTTACGGCACCGGTGCCGCTGCCGCCGGAGGCCGTCGCCGTCCCGGTCGTCCCGTACGTCACACTGCTGGGTCCGGTCACCGTCAGGGTCGCCTGGTTGTTTAAGGCCGCGCTGCCGGACAACGCGACACTCTGCGTGCTTGACGCGTTCAGCGCATTATCGGTCAGGGTCGCTGTTCCGGTCAGCGATCCGCTCACCGCCGGCGCGAACGCCACTCCGATTTCGCACTGCCCGCCCGCACCGAGATTCGTGCTCGACGTGCAGTCTGTCCCTCCCGACGGCTCGGAGGCGAAGTTGGCGGAAATCGCGAGGTTCGAGACTTGCAATGCCGCGTTGCCCGCATCCGTAACGGTCACCGCCTGCGTCGCACTCGTCGACCCCACGTTCGTCGTCGGGAAGTTCAACTGCGCCCCCTGCGTCCGGTTCACCTGAATCAAGGAGCTCGACTCCGTTAAGTACAGGTTGTCCGACGAATCCACCGACACACCCTGCGGTGCGTTGATTCCCGCGATTGCCAGCGTCGTTTGGGATCCGCCACCGGGACTTACCATCACAATCTGGTTGTTGCCCGTGTCTGCCACGTACACGGACCCCGCTGCGTCCACCGCAACTCCCCGCGGGCTGCTGTATCCCGTCCCATACGGAACCGCTGTCCCGCCACCGTACGGATATTGGGTCACGGCATTGTCACTGGACACGTACACATTCCCACCCGCATCCACCGCGACCCCATGAGGACTCGTCAGCCCTGAAGCGATCGTCGTCTGCACGCCCAGGCTCGACAACTCCACCACATCGCCGTTGGTCGCATCCGCAACGTAAAGGTCGCCGCTCGAGTCTACGGCTACGCCCCGCGCGCTCCCCAAGCCGCTGATGTTGAGCGGCGATTCATCTGCCTGGCTCAACGTTCCATTTTCATCGGGAACTATCACGACGCTGTTGCCATTGGAAATATACAGATTGCCGGCTCCGTCGAGTGCCACTCCGACGGGTGAGGACAGACCTGACACCACCATGGATTGGCTGAACGTGCCTGCTGCCAGCCGCACTACGGCGTTGTTGGCGTTATCCACCACGTAGACGTTCCCGGCTCCATCCACCGCGGACCCGTAGGCCGCGGGTGATTGGGTGCCGTTCAGGATGGTCGTGGTCAACGTGCCGGGGTCGATCGTAACCGCTGGCGATTGCCCGACCCCGCTCAGGTACCAGCTCATGAGCGGCAGCGTGCCGCCTTGAGCAAACAGGGTCACCGCTCCGGCGCGCGCGCCGGGCGCCGTGGGCGTGAACGCCACCGTGACGACGCAGCTCTGTCCGGCGGTATACGAGGTCGCCGTGCAGGTGCTGCTTCCGCCGTCGGCGTAATCAAGCGCGGGCGCACCGGCTGTCAGGATATTTACTGCGGTCAAAGTCGTCGCGTTGGTGAAGGTGTAATTGAGCGTTTGCACCGGCGCGGATGTGCCGACGTTGCTCGCTCCCACGCTCACAATCGGGCTTAACAGCGTGACCGTTAGGGCCGCCGATGTGGTGGCCGCATAGTCAGCATCCCCCGAATAGACCGCAGTGATGCTGTTGGCACCTGAGGCCAGTTGCGATCCGGTGATGTTGATGGAGGTTGACGAGTCGTTGGAGTCGACCGTGGACAAGGTGCCGGTTCCGAGCAGAGTGGCGCCGGCATAGAAACTCACGGTTTCTCCCTGCCCGGCGGGCGCTCCGCCCGACTCCGTCACGGTTACGGTCGCGCTCAAAGTGTCCGTCTGCGTGGGATAGATGCTGCTGGCGACCGAGGCAGCGGTTACCGATATGTCTCCGGAGCCGCTGGCCGTCACCGCCATCACCGGCTCCGACACCTGGGGAGCTGCCGTGTATTCGCTGTTGCCTGCCTGGTTGGCAATCACGGAGCAGCTGCCTGTACCGCTCGTCATGGTGTACGTCGCGCCATTGTTGGTGCATGCGCCCGAACTGGTAAACGTTACCGGATTGCCGCTGCCACCGCCCGCAGCTGATACCGTGAAACTGCTGCCGTAGACGGCGTTCGCGGGCACGTTCGAGAGACTAATGGCCTGGGGTATCTGCGTCGCGAAGTTCGCGGTGATCGTCTGCGGCGCGTTCATCGTGAGATTGAACGGATTGCTGGTTGACGTAGCCGTACCGGTGAAGTTAACGAAATAGTAGCCTGCGGAAGGAGTCGCGGTGATGGTCGCGTTTGTGCCGGAAGCATAATACCCACCCGCGCTCACCGATCCGCCCGTCCCTGCCGCGGTCGTGAGCTCGTATTCCGTCGTAAAGATGGCGGTATAGGTGGCCGTGGCTCCGGATGGAGCCGTCACGGTGTCTGTCGTGGAGGTGTTGCCGTCTTGCCACTGGCTAAAAACGTATTGAGTTCCCGGTGTAGTCGCGAAGCTCTGCGGCGAGACTACTCCCAATGTGCAGCTACTTGCTCCCGTCCAGTTCAACGTCTGGGGCGCGCTAAAAGTGGAGGGCGCGCAATCGGTGCCGGAGGTCGTTACGGTAAGGCCGGAGGGCACAGTAGTGATCTCGACATAGTCATTCGGGATCGTCGGCACAAACGACACCCCCCTGAAAATGGAACCGGCCGGAGCCGTATCCAGCAAAGTAAACGATTCACTTGAGGCCTGCGAGGCCGTGGTGAAGGCGAGGGTGTCGGTGATTCCATAAAGATAACTCTCGACGAGATCGTCGGTTGCGTAAGTGGTCGCGTAAAGGTTGACAGTGGTACCGTTCACAACGCCTGCCAAGCCATATAAGCCGGACGCCACGTTAGGGGTTGCCGGGGTGGTGACTATGGAGGGATCACAGTCGGTGTTGTACTCTACTCCGTTAAGGCTTCCGTTTAGCCCCTGGTAAAGCGTATAGGCGAGGCTCCACGTTCCCGCAGTGTTTATCCACTTTTGCAATCCGCCGTCGCCCACGGTTGCTTTGCTGCTGCCCCCGAAGCCGGTGCAGACGGCGTCGGGACCGTTGGAAGTGTTTTTCGGGAAGCCGGTGTCCGCCACATACAACACGGTCGGACTGGCAAAGAAGAAATTTTGAGGACTTAAGTTAATCGCGAGCCCAGCGTTGAGGTTGTTGCCGTTGCCGTTTATGGTTACCTTACCCGTTCCGCCGTTGTTGCCGAAGCCGGCCATGTTAGACGGGCCATATGGACCGTCGTCACTTGGACAAGTGTTTTCGTTGCTTGCGCACAGGTACAGGGAGGTCGCCGGAGGATCGCCCAGCGTGCCGATGTAGCTGCGGTTCAACCCTGTTCCACTTGGCTTGTCGTCCTGCGAAACGTACAGTGTGTTGTTATAGATCTGGACCATCCGCGTGCTATCGGCAGAGGTACAAGGAGTTGCGGCCGTGCAATTTAAGGTGATGGTATCGCTGCTGGACGAGCCACTTGGTTTCTTCGACGTCGTCGCCGAGGAGGTGCTTTGGACGGACGAAATCGTCACGCTGGCCGAATAGTAGCCAAACGAATCTGAGATCGACGCGCCAATGTTGGGGGAGGCGGCGCAACTTGGCGTACAAGAGAATGATCCGGCCGGCCCGGTCACGGTCGTACTCGAACTGGATACGGTGCCCGTGAAGCTTGTTGTCGGTCCGTTGTCAGGCCCGGTGATGGCTGTGGGATTGTTGGATCCCGAGAAGTTGTTGGCTCCCAGAGTGGTTAGGTACACACCACTGGTGTCATCATAGTTGCCCCCCGAACACTCGTTGTCAGCAGGATCCCAAGTTTTGCATCCCTGGCCGGAAACGTAGATATTGACTCCGTCCGGGCTGTAGGCGC
>JASHQD010000018.1 GCA_030037755.1 Terriglobia bacterium | reverse complement strand
AGAGACGTCGCTAAACTCAGCACAGCCGGTTTTGTCGCGGTCGAAGTGAGCCAGGCTCTCTTGGGCGGATCCGGGGCGAACTTTGATCCGCCATCGAACCCCTACCCGAAGTCCAGGCTCTCGCGCGACGAAATCGAGAACCATTACTCTCGTCATTTCGCTCGCCCTTGCTGGGCTCGGGGCCAGTTAGAGCAGTTGGCGTGCCAGCTCGAAAACCGGACTACAGGCTGAAGGGCCGCGCAGGGCGGGAGGCCCTTGGGGGGGTTCGTTCCAATCCTCCAGCGCGACTTCAGACGGGTCTCTGGCTCAATTGAGTGAATGGGTTGCCAGGATTTGAGGATACCTCTTGCACTTCAGGCGGCGATCGGACAGACGCGGTGGACGACCCATTCTCTTCGGCCGGAGGGACCGGCACGGGAAAAGCCCGCTCCTGAGTCCCCCACCATTTGGTGGGGGACTGACGAGCTCCGGTAGAGGCAAGCTACGATGAACGGTGGTCGGAGCGTTTAATGCCGAACTTGCTCATCCGGTGGCGAAGAGTGTTCGGGTGAAGATTCAGCAGACGTGCCGCGCCTCTCGGCCCTTCCACGACCCCGCCTGCTTGCTGAAGGGCAGCCAGGATATGGCTTCTCTCCACCTCATCGAGCGTGGGAAGCCTCGAAGAAGCGAGGGCGGCAGGCGAGATGGCGTGAGTAGAAGTTCCGGAAATCTCTGACTCCGCGGACGCAGCGACCGGCAGAAGATCCTTATCCAAATGGAGCGAGGTACCCGAGGAGAGTACGACGGCTCGCTCCACGACGTTCTGGAGTTCGCGGACGTTGCCGGGCCAGGGATACTTCATCAGCCGCTCCATGGACTCCGGCGAAACGCCTTCGATCTTCTTGCCGAACCGCTTCGAGAACCGCAAGACGTAGAACGCTACAAGCTGGGGAATGTCTGAGCGGCGTTCTCGCAAGGGAGGCAGCTCCAGCGGGAAAACGTTGAGGCGGTAGAAGAGGTCGGAACGGAAGTGGCCGGCCTTAATCGATTCCTCGAGATTTCGGTTTGTGGCTGCGATCACCCTCACATCGACCTGCAGAGGGCGGCTGCTGCCCACCGGCTCAAACTCGCGTTCCTGCAAGACGCGCAGCAATTTCACCTGTGTGTCCAAAGGCAGTTCGCCGATCTCATCGAGGAAGATAGTGCCGCCATCGGCGAGCTCGAAACGTCCGACTCGCCGCTCAACCGCGCCCGTGAAGGCTCCTTTCAAGTGACCGAAGAGCTCGCTTTCCACCAAGCCGGCAGAGATGGCGCTGCAGTTGACCCGCACCAGGGCGCGATCCTTGCGTGCGCTGCGGTTGTGGATGGCCCGAGCGATCAGCTCCTTTCCGGTCCCCGTCTCTCCGCTAATCAGTACCGTCGAATCGGTCGGAGCTACCTGTTCGACTTTGCGGAGCGCGGCTAAAAGGGCAGGACTGGTGCCGATGATCTCTTCGAAGTTGTGCTCGGTGCGTATTTCCTCCTGCAGATAGATATTTTCCTTCTCGAGCCTGGCCTTGAGGGACCCAATTTCTTCGTAGGCCCTCATGTTGGCAATCGCCAACGCCAGCTGACCTGCAACTTCCTGCAGAAACTGCGCGTCTGCCTCGGAATACTGCTGCTCATTCCGGCTCACCACGCTGAAAGTACCGATGCTCCTTCCCTGATAAAGCAACGGAACCACACAGAGCGAGAGAAGGCCTTCTGCACAGAGGCGTTTCTCGTTGTCGAACTGATGCTCTTTTTCGAGGTTGCGGCGCAGAAGAGGCTGCTGACGATCGAAGACCCAGCCCGCGCTGGTATCGGAGCGGCCGACCTCCAGACCAGGCTTAAAGTAGGCGGACCGGAAAGCTCCCTCTACAGCCAGAAACCGGAGAGTGTCTGTCTCCGGCTTGTAGAGTGTAATGGCGCACCGGTCGAAGGGAATAAACGGGCGTACGGTGTCGGATATGGAGCGGAGAAGCGCCTCCTCGGTAAGGTTTGTGATGATGGCGTTATTGATGTCAAGGAGCGTTCGTAAACGCTCGGCGGTGCGTTGCACCTTCGCGTTAAGAACGCCAATTTGTTCGTAGGCTTTCATGTTGGCCGCAGCCAGCGCCACTTGGCCCGCGACTTCACACAGGAACTCTGCGTCGCCGGCGGAATACTGATTGGCCCGGTGGCTGCCAATGCCGAGCGTGCCGATGCTCTTTCCCTCCAGCATCAAGGGAGCGACACACAACGACCGCAAGCCCGTCTCCACGAGTCGCTGCTCAACGGGATACTGCCACTCGGTCTCGAGATCCCGGCGGAAAAGAGGCCGCTGGTGATCGAACACCCAGCCATGATGACTGTCCGTCCGGCTCATCTCGGTTCCAACCCGGAAGAAGTCCGGATTCCAGTCCTTCTCGATCGCGATGATCCGCAACGTGTCCCGCTCGGGCTCGTAAAGCGTTAGCAAAGCGCCATCAACCGGCAGCACGGTGCGCAAAGCGTCGCAGATGGCATGGTGCAAGGCCTCCTGGGTGAGATTTGTGATGATGGCATTGTTGATTTCAAGTAGAGTCCGCTGGCGCTGCTCGCTCTTCCGCAGCGACTCTTCCACCTGTTTCCGCTCCGTGATGTCGACGAAGGTTACGACGGCGCCGAGCGTTCTACCCTCCCGGAATATCGGGTGGGACCAGAATTCCACGGGAAAGCTGGTGCCGTCCTTTCTCCAATAAACCTCATCGTCCCGATGGACGCCCTGGCCGTTTTGAAATCCAATGTAAATGGGGCATTCCTCGATCGGGTACGGGCTGCCATCGGCCCGCGTGTGGTGCTCCAGCGCATGCATGTTTTTCCCCAGCAACTCGGACGGATCGTCGTATCCAAGCAAGCGCGCGGCGGCAGGATTGGAAAAGAGACATGTCCCTTCGGGATCGCAACCAAAGATCCCCTCGGCGGTGGAATCGAGTATGAGTCGGACTTGCTCCTCGCTGCGATGCAGCGCCTCCTCAGCCCTTTTGCGCTCCGTGATGTCCTCCGAGAGCGCCATAATGAATCGCGGTACGCTCTCGGTGCCCGGGACGAGAGAGACATTGTTCCTCACCCAGATCAGGCCGCCGTCCTTGCGTCGATACTGCTTCTCGATCTGAAACTGTTGCCGTTTTCCCTCCAACAGATCCGCGACGAGCGCCCAATTGGCTTCGCGGTAGTCCTCGTGGGTGACGTCGAGAAAAGAAAGCTCCCGGAGTTCCTCCCCGGCGTAACCCACGATTTCCTGGTAGACAGGATTCGTGGCCAGGAAGTGGCCGTTAAGGTCGGTTAGCGCCACCCCGATAGCTGAGTTCTCGAATACGGAACGCCACCGCTCTTCGCTCCGCGCGACCTGAAGGTGTGCCTCACGCAAGGTCTCTTCGCCAAGCTTGTGCTTTGTGACGTCGCGCGAAACGGCCAGTAGCCGTTCTGGTTTGCCCTCGGGGTCGCGAATCGGACTCACCAAAACGTCCCACCACCGGGGCTGTTTTGTAACCGTCGTGGCGAAATACCCGATGAAGCGGCCAGTGCCGCCGTTCCTGGCCTTATCCACCGCAGCTTTTGCGGCCTCGCGGTCCGCGCCTTCCCAGAACTCGATCCAGGAGCTGTTCACGAACGGTGTGAGTTCGCAGATCTCGAGCGCCTGCATGCCGCCCTGATTCATCGAGAGCAACCGGCCTTCGAGGTCGAGCACCTTGATGCAATCCTGACTAGTTTCGATGAGCCGAGTCTTGAACTCCTCGCTCGCAATCAGCGCGGACTCTAACTCAGCCCGTCGTCTCCGCAATTCAAGTTCGCTGACTACCTGGCGGGTCAAGGTCCGAAGCGCGTCCGCCTGTTCCGATGTTAGTTGGCGCGGCACCCGGTCAAATACGCACAAGGCTCCAAGAGCGTGCCCATCAGGCATGACCAGGGGCACGCCGGCGTAGAACTGGAGGCGCGGAGGTCCGGTTACAAGAGGGTTAGTCGAAAATCGTGGGTCCGCCGAAGCGTCCGGGACAACCAGGAGATCGGATTGCAGGATGGCGTGGGCACAAAAGGAAACTTCCCGTGAGGTCTGGGTGATCTCCAGGCCCACTCTCGCCTTGAACCATTGGCGGTCCGCATCGACCATTGTGATTAACGCGGTCGGCGTTCCACAGAGTCGCGCTGCCAACGACGCCAGATCGTCAAAGGCACGCTCGGGAGGCGTGTCCAGGATCTGGTATCGGCGCAGGGCCTCGAGGCGCTCTTGTTCATTGGCGGGCGCTGGAGCTTCCATCGGGATCCTGTAAAAGACAGATAGTAGATCTACAAAGCGTTGTGCCGTGCCGCGCGCAAAGCATAACCTATTTGAGGGATTCAAGCCACCAGACGTTACGCCTGGCAGGGTCCTCCGGGGCTTTGAGCCCCACGACACAGTTCTGTGGCCTGTAGGCGCTCCGCCTGATTTGCTCAGGAGATCGCGGCGCCGAAAGCGGAACTCAACAGACCGATGGCGAAACGGATAAAGACCGAACAATTCGAGGGTAGACGAGACGACTCTGCGGAGACGATGCGGCGGTTTGAATCCCTCTTGGGGAAGCTCGTTCAGGTTCCCAAGGCTGAGATTCACGAACGGCGAAACCCAGCAAAGCGGAAGGCACAAAGGAAACGGAAGGCTTAATCCATGGCACTCCGCCAAAACCCGATTCTGTCACCCCTGGTCAGTCAACGATGTTCTTGCCCTCACACCGCGACCCCTTGGACCGTGAGCTGGCGAGGATATCCTTGACGCGCTCACCGCGTCGCTTACGGATTCGACCCCGATCCGCTGCCCGTGGCTGAGGCAGCCTCCACCACGAGCTGGCCCTTCATCTTGGAGTGTCCAAGCCCGCAGAAAGTCGAGCAATTGAATGAGAACGTGCCGGCCTTGTCCGCGGTGAATTCCACCGGAGTGGCGACACCCTTCGGAAGTTTCCGATCGATGTTGTAAGCTTCCAGCTTAAAGCCGTGGTCGTGGTCAGCCGCGGTGATGACCAACTTCACGCGCGCGCCCTGCTTGACCGTGACGATCGGCGGTTCGAATTGGTACTTCCTGGCCGTCATCCGGATTGTGGTCTCTTGGGTCGACGTCGGTGTAGCTTCCTGCGCCCGCATGGCTACACGCGGCGCGGAAGTCACAAGAATTACTCCCAAGAGGGTCGTGAACTGTCTTCGATTCATAAGGTTCTCCCGAGTCCACACGATTTCGAGGCAGGGCCGGCCTAGTGGCCGGCCAAGTGAGCCGATGGCAAGTATCCAGGCGGCCACAAGGGCCGGTCCTACCTCGGAAACACAAAACCGTACTTCCTACTGCTTGCACGAGCCATAGTCTTTCACGAGCTTCGCCACTTCAAACGTCGGTTTGCCGGAGTCGTCCTTCGACTTCTTGCCGCGCAGCGCCACACGCTCACCCGGATTGAGCGAGACATTTGCAGCCAACAGAGCGTAAGTGCGCTGGTCCTTCTCGTTCATCAGCTTTACGCCGGCACTCGAAGGTTCAACGCAGCCAACGACCGTGCGATGGCTGCGCAGCGCCAGGTATCCTAGTCCAATTCCAGCGCCGGCGCCAGCGGCCACGGCTGCTCCGATTGCAGCGCCGTTGCTGCCGTAGCCGCCCTTGGGTGCTGTATACACTCCGGTACTACCCGTTGACCCGCTGCCGCCGCTGCCCCCATATTGAGCGAAGACTGGGACGCCGACCATCAGGCTGAGAAACATCGTCAGCAGGGAATACTTCATAGTTCGTAGACTCATTGCAAATCTCCTTTAGGCAAGCTATGCCTCACCTGTGAGATGTCCGAACCGGAGTGGCCCAGGTAAAAGTGCGGTCAATCGCTTGTCAAAAGAATGTCGCAGCTGGATTGCAGATAACGAGCAATCGAGGTGGGGAGCCTCTAAAGGGAGCGGTTCTCGCTTGACAGTGCTGGCAGGTGCGTCACGCTTCTCTATTGACAAGCCACATAGCCTGGTAGGAATGTGAAGGACTGCGCTGCCACCTGATTCTCGAAAGGACACCAATCCCTTGCGTCGATTTCTGATTGCTTTGCTGCTCGAGCGCGCTTGGCGCGCTACCCTCGCGCGCTGATTGGAAAGTTCGCAGGATGGTTCGTGATATTGTCGCGTGGTCGAGCGGCGGATCAGTCTCGCCTAGTACGCCCGCGGGAAACTACGATGCGGCATCGACCCTTGAGCCCCCGGCGGGCTTCGGCAGCACGATTATCAACGTCT
>JASHQD010000209.1 GCA_030037755.1 Terriglobia bacterium | reverse complement strand
GCTGCCGGTAAACCTGGCGACCGTCGCGGTCCTTAACCGCAATCGTATGAGTTCCCGGCCGCAATGGGAATTTCTTGAGCTGGCCCGTGAGCCCGGCGTAGCCTCCGTCGACAAAGACGGAATCGCCCTTGATCTTTGTCACGATCTTGACATTGCCGGCCGGACGACCGTAATAGCCCGGCCACCCATAACCGCCGTACCAGCCAGGACCGTACCAGCCCCAGCCTGGACCCCACCCGGGGCCGTAAAACCCGCCGCCCACAATCATCACGCGTGCTCGTTGCGCCACGGCGTTCGGCGCCAAAGGAGCAAGCGTCAGCATCGCGACAAGAGCTATAAACAACGACTTTGTTAATCCCGACATAGGAGCTCGTCCTCCTCCACTATCTGTAACCCGCAAGTGGAGTAAAAGTTGCTCGGCGAGAAGATCAGAATAGCGCTGGTCGCGCACAATCCATGCTTTCTTCGACGAGGCTACCCCCGTCGATCCGCTGGTTGCGGCGCCTTCGTCAGCAGTGCTAATTTCGCGGCCACGATTTTCTTCGGTACCGAGGAGGAGATGAAACAGAAGATCCTCGTCGACTCCGCCCGTTTCCATTTCATGGACTCAGTTCGCCTCTGGTTCAACCGCAGTGGTATGCCCGAATCACCATACGCAGAAGCATCCGGCAACACGATCACGCTAAGCGAGGAGTTCTACCGGGAAATCAGCGCGCATCCCATCCCAGTTGAACGCGAGGTCATCGCCGCTCCGGCGGCCTCCTGGACTTTTACGTCTGGATTGCATGGAAAAGCTGGACCGTCACTGGACCGTCCGCACGAGTTCCGATTTTGGGGGCTAATGGTCTTTGCTGCCAACTTGGTACGGCTGAGTATTCAGTCGCGCTGTCAATCTCGACAAGATAAATGCCCTGACCACGGCCAGGGCTGCCTTCTGGCCCCTGGGGCGAACTGTAGGTTCCCACATAGGCAAGAACCGCCTGGGATTGGGTCCGAGGCTTCAATGGGAGCAAGCTGGATGCAACCAATGTCGCGCAGTTCTTGAGAAAGGCGCGACGTGAAGCGCCAGATTCCAAGTTGTAGTGCGCCAATTCCCGTGTTGACACTCGCGTAGTCTTTCATGGCGCGACGACGCCGGTCAAGGCGAGGCTACTGGTGAAAGCATCTACTATGGATGCGTGCTGTAACGGGACTTAGCCGAGGCATCCCGCGATCGCTGCGGAGCCCGTTACTTCGTAACCTCGCGAAGTGCGGTCCGCGCGTCTCACCTTCAGGTGTTCTCTACGGCTATCAACGCCCCGAGGATCGGGCTCAAGGTGCCCCGGCGTCCGAGTCACGCTTCAGTTTATGGCCGCCTGCCGGGTCAGCTGGCGCTGCATAAAACGACAACAGTCCAAGTAGCGGCGTCAGCGAGTGACTTGGCGATTTCGCGGCACGTACCTCTGCCCAAGCTCGTTGTGACAGGGTAGACCGTCAGAGGTCAGGGCGGATGGCCTCTGATTGGCCTTACCCAGCCGCAGTCCTTCGGAAACTCTTGATGTAGAATGGGCGCTGCGTTCATTTCGAACAGCGAAGTTACAGTCGTAGCAGGCTGGCTCATCGGGGGGCTCACCTGGTCGGAAACACGCTCTCGCACTATCGGATTACCGCCGCGATCGGCAAGGGTGGAATGGGCGAGGTGTACCGTGCCACGGATAGCAAGCTCGGCCGTGAAGTGGCGCTGAAAGTCCTCCCCGAAGCCTTTGTCGACAACGCCGAGCGAATGGCTCGATTCCAGCGGGAGGCGCAAGTCCTCGCCTCGCTAAATCATCCCAACATCGCCTCCATCTATGGCTTGGAAGAGTCGGGTAGAGTGCGCGCCTTGGTGATGGAACTGGTGGAAGGGCCAACCTTGGCTGACCGAATCGCAGGTGTGGCAGGGACGCCCCTTCGCGCGCCCTCGACAACGGGCGGAGCAAGCACCGCCCCAACGTCCGCGATCCCCATCGACGAATCCCTCCACATTGCCAAACAGATCGCTGAGGCGCTGGAATACGCGCACGAGCGCGGCGTGGTGCATCGCGACCTGAAGCCGGCGAATGTGAAAGTGACTCCCGACGGCGCGGTGAAGGTGCTCGATTTCGGCCTAGCGAAGCTGGCAAACGATACCGCAACGTCCACCGACCCTTCGAGCTCGCCCACATTAACCGCGCAGGCGACGCAAGCGGGGATGATCATGGGCACGGCGGCCTACATGGCGCCGGAACAAGCCCGCGGCCACGCCGTCGACAGGCGCGCCGATATCTGGTCGTTTGGCGTGGTTCTGTATGAAATGCTCGCCGCGCAGCGAGCCTTCGAGGGCGAGACGACGTCGGACATTCTGGCGTCGGTGCTGAAGTTTGATCCCGATTGGAGCGCGCTTCCCGCCTCGACACCGCCGCCGATTGTGCGGCTGCTCCGTCGCTGCTTGACGAAGGATCGCAAGCAGCGTCTGCAAGCCATCGGGGAAGCCCGCATCGCGATTGACGAGACGCTCAGCGGTGACGCAACAGCGGTGCTCACCACGGCCCTGTCGAGTCAGTTACAAATCCCGCCCCAGGAAACGAGAGCACGACGCAGTATCTTGCGTTGGTTCGTCGTAGTCTGCGCGGTCCTCATCGCCGGCATCGGGGGATGGTGGGTGGGCGGCCGCCGAATTCCGGCTGGCCCAATTTGGTCGGCGCAGATGCTGGGCGGGCCAAGCATCGCCATGGGACCACGCATTTCGCCTGACGCCCACACGCTGGCGTTTCAAGCGATGGTGGATGGCACGACACAAGTGGCCGTCATGGACACCGAGTCGGGCGATTGGACGGTCTTGACGAAAGATCGTTCCCGCGGATACGTGACCGAATTGAACTGGTCGCCCGACGGGAGCCGGATCTACTTCGATCGGTACCTCTCAGCTCCACGCGGGATCTACACGGTTTCACGGTTCGGAGGCGACGAACACCTCGTTTTGGACAATGCAATGGGACCGGAGGTGCTGCCGGACGGCAGTTTGCTCGCTGTCCGACTGAACAAGGATCGAAATCAGCAACTCTATCGCTACTGGCCCGAGAGCGGGCGTCTGCAAGCCCTCGACGCCCTTTTTGCGGGGGCGTCGGACCTGTGCCCGCCGGTACGGGCGTCCCATGACGGGAAGGATGCGTTCTTTATCGGGAAGACGCTCGAACAAGCGAGTTCGTGGGGCGCAGACGCCGCCTCAGACCCCTCCATCCACATGTACGACATTGATCTCGCTTCGGGAAACGTACGGCGTCTCGCACCGGAAGTTGACTTTCGCCTCAGTTCGTCCTTGAACATATTTCCTCTCGCGCCCACAAGCGACGACAGGTCCGTGCTTGCAGAGACCGAGGCGGGTGACCTCTACCGGGTCATTTCCATTCCACGTCACGGCGTCGGACCCGTCCGAACCCTTTTCTCACTGACGCTTTCGGCTGACTTCTTGGACGTGGACAAGGACGGCAACATTTACCTGGACCAGGCCGACCGCCCGATGGAAACACTGCGCTTTACGGCTTCCGGCGGAGCGCCGGACGTGCTGGTCGGTGCTCAGAAGTCTTTCAAGGGTCAATACCACATAATTCAATTGCCGGACGGCAGGCTCGTTTTTGACTCCCCAACTGAAGGGCGCCGGCGCCTAGCCATAGCAAGGCCCGGCGGCGAGGCGACTTCCTTTATTCAAACCAAGGAAGAAACCGGCATGCCAGCCTGCCGTGTTGGTGAGCGCGAGATCGCCTTCATCCTGGGCACGCCTGACCACTCGGTTTTGGCGCTCGCTTCCCTCGCCGACGGACGAGTCGTCAAGCGGCTCGACAGAGTTGTGGCCAACGCGATCACGGCTCTCGCCGCTTCGCCGGATGGGAAGACGATTTATTACGTTGCCGGACGAAACGTGTGGACGATTGACGCCGACGGCGGCCAGCCGCGCCAGATCGGCCCGGGTGATGCCGTCGCTCCCGACTCGAATGGCAGGGATCTCGTCGTGCAGCTCATCGAGAACGAGGGCGTCCGGCTTATGAGAGTCCCTGTTTCCGGTGGGCCCGGCGAACCGATCCCGATCCAAGGCCCGCTGCGCGTGTCGCCGACCTTGATGGGCCCGAACGCCGTGGGGAGAGATGGACGTGTGGTGGTGTCCGTCGCCAGCGCTGACTACTGGTTCTACGGAACCGGTATCCTCGATCCGCGAAGCGGCAAGTTGCAGAGAGTTCCCATCAACTTCGTGGGCGATCTTCTCGGTCCCGGCTGGCAGGACGATGGCCGTATTCTCACGACCGGCTGGCCGCTCAAGTCTTCGCTCTGGCGCTTCCGCGCTTCCCCGAGTGAAAAGGAATGAGCCTTTCGGCGGGAGCCAAACTCGGACCCTATGAGATCCTATCTCCGCTCGGCGCGGGCGGGATGGGCGAAGTGTATCGCGCGCGCGACGCCAGGCTGGGCCGTGAGGCAGCGCTGAAAGTCCTGCCCGGAGCGTTCGCCTGTGATGCCGAGCCCATGGCCCGGTTCCAACGCGAAGCGCAGGTTCTGGCTTCTCTGAATCACCCTAACATCGCGGCGATCTACGGGCTGGAGGAATCGGGCGGAGTCCGCGCACTGGTGATGGAATTGGTAGAAGGCTCGACGCTGGCAGAGCGACTATCAGCAGCACCGGTCGCGAGCACAGGTCATTCCCGCGCAAGCGGGAATCCACCGGTCTCTTCCGCAGGGACGAAGGCGGTCAGCAAATCGCCGCTCCCATTGGACGAGTCTCTTCACTTCGCCAGGCAGATTGCGGAGGCGCTGGAATACGCGCACGAGCCCGGCGTGGTGCATCGCGACTTGAAGCCTGCGAACGTAAAGATCAACCCGGACGGCATGGTCAAAGTGCTGGACTTCGGCCTGGCGAAGTTGGCAGACGACGCCGTCACATCCGACCCTTCGAGTTCGTCCACCTTGACGGCCCAGGCGACGAAAGCGGGAACGACCCGTGACCGTCAATCCCCGTGGACGTATAACGGCCTATGCGTAGATCTGCCAGCGGCCCTTCCGGGCGGTTTGTCCACTCGGAAACAATCCGGACAGCCAGTGGACCTACAGACGCTCCGTTTAGTCGACCGACCTGCCCAAAATCGAGTCATTGTGGGTAACCTCTGGCTTTAGCTTAAACGTTTTGGATTCAGGAACCGCCCAGGCTCGTTTCAGCTTGGTTTTTGGGCGAGTCTGGCATAGCCACCGGCGAGAGCCCCAAGACAGGGAATGAGCGGGCTCACTACATTGAAGATCGGGGTGTTAGCACGTTTGAGGCTAGCCGACGTGGCTGTGAGTGGCCAAGACCTCCATCATCGGGGGGAATCCTGCTGCGTTCGTATCGGGAAGCAGGCAAACACGACCCGGCGATAATCCCAAGGCATCAACTTAAAGATGGAATCCGAAGTCCTCTTTCGGCCCGTATCGCCGATCTGGGCGGATTGCCCGCTGCGCCCGTCCGCTACCGCTACTTCTCTAATGCGCTGGTAAGAACTTAAAATCGAAGCGCTCTGCGACGAACTGACCTTTGGGATCTCACGGTCTTCTCGTAGAGCGCTTTCGAAAATGTCCTTCCCGCCGATGCCCAGGGCCTGCTGCCAGCGCCGACTGCATTCCTGAAGCGCGCAGGGGAAGCGTTCGAACATATGATAGTTTGAGGTGTGCCAATTGCGTCGCGATGCGTAATGTTGTGTCGGGAACCTGGGGGTTGAACACCATCTTGTACCTTCCGTCTAGGGCGGTTCCGCTGGGGAACGCGTGGAGGAGTCCGTCGTGTGCCGGGCAGTCTTGAAACCGTGTCGCCAGTTCGCCTGGATGGCCATCTTCATCTGGATGGTCATTACGGTTTCGGGACGCGCTGCGCGATTGCCGGTTCGGGTGTACTCCACTGCCGATGGCTTGCCCAGTAATCAGACCAACTGCGTCAAGCGGGACTCGCGAGGTTTCCTGTGGTTCTGCACCGCAGAAGGGCTTTCCCGCTTTGACGGCTACACTTTCACAAACTACGGCGTTGATCAGGGGCTACCCGATCAGGCGGTAACTGACTTCCTCGAGACGCGCGCCGGCCAGTACTGGGTAGCGACTGTGCGAGGATTGGCGCGGTTCGACCCCAAGCCCGGCTCGAAGGCTCCGATGTTTACGGTGTACCGCGCGGAAGCAACGGCGGTGGCCCAGGAGGTGAATGCACTCCTGGAAGACCACCAGGGCGCTATTTGGGTGGGGACAAACGCAGGCGTCTTCTGCTTGATTCGGACGGGCGGGCAGTGGGTCTTCCGCCGTCCGGCGTGGGGTCCAGCGTCTCACGCTCCCGCGGAAGGCTTCCTCGAGGATCGCGACGGTAATCTGTGGACTGCCCTGT
>JASHQD010000208.1 GCA_030037755.1 Terriglobia bacterium | reverse complement strand
GTTTTCGCCGCCATTTCTTCCGCCTGCTGGCGCCGCTGCGTGCGCAGCGCCTCAGAGTAAGTTCCCAAAGACCGCGAGATCGGCGTTCCGAAGCGCTCGGTCTGTACCAGCATATTGACGAACGAGCGCACGTTTTCCACGGGCACACGATCGGCCAGATTGCGCCAGGCTCCGACGCGAGGATTGCCGGCGCGTTGCTCGAAATTGATCTGCATGAACTCCTGGCTCAATTCGGGATGACTCAGTTTAATCTCTTTGGCAACCCTCACGACGGCCTGATCGAGGCCCAAACCCGCTTCCAGGCAGATCGCCAGGAGGTCGAGGGCGTCCGGCAGGCTCAGCCGGATGTGCTCGAGCCTCCGATTGGTAGCATAGCCCAACCAGAAGTCCGGCACGAAAAAAGCGATCACGACCGCCAGGATGAACCAGAGAACGATGTTGTCCCGCACCCAGAGCGCCACCGCGAGTCCGGCCAGCGCCGGCAGCAGCAGGCGTATGACCACAAACAAATCGCCGTGATACGGTTTCCGGTAGCCGGCCAGCATGAGCCGGCGTGTCAAGGCGGGATTCGATCCGCCGCCCAGCATGACGCGCAGCTTTCCCAGCGGACTGGCCAGTGCCTCGACGTTGATCAACCGCCTCTCGGAACTCTCGGAGCTCGCGTGATAGATCTGATCGGTCACCTCGGTCAGCAGCGCCCTTTCGGGCGAGGGCCGGCTGAGCAGCCAGAAGGTCACAAAGAATCCGGCCAGAAGCGCGGTACCGATCAGTACAATCTGAACGCTCATAAAAGCCTAGACCTTGACGTCGATAATCTTCCGAATCACCAGGACCCCGACCGCCATCATCACCAGGCCGGCGTAGATCAGATGGATTCCCATCGGTTCGGTCCAGAGTTTTTTCTCGTAGTTGAAGTTCACCACGCTGAGCAGCGCAAAGATGATGAAAGGCATGGCGCAAAGGATCCACCCGGTCAGCCGTCCCTGGGCCGTGTATATCTTCAACTGGCCCTTGAGCCTCATTCTCTCGCGCATCAAGGCTGCGGTCTTGTCCAGAATCTCGGCGAGATTTCCACCGGTCTCTTTCTGGACCAGAATCGCCGTCGCCAGGAACCGCACGTCCGCCAACGGCACACGCTCGGCCAGATGCAGCACGGCATCGCGCATCGGAAGACCCAGATTCTGCTGCTCGAAGACGATCTTGAACTCACCCGCGATGGGTTCGGCGATCTCCTGGCTGACCATTTCGATCATCGAGGTGATGGCGTGGCCCGCCTTCAGGGCGCGCGACATCAGGTCGATCGCTTCCGGCAGCAAGGCATCGAAGCGCGCGAATCGCGCCGCCCTCTTGATGAGCAGAAAGACGTAGGGCACAAGCCCCACGGCGACGCCGAAGAGGATATCCAGAAGCGTCGCGGGAACGATGAAGGTCAGGACCCACGAAGTGAAGAGCGCGGCAAAAACAGAGCCGAACAGCAACGTCGCCAGCGTCCATCCGCTTCCGGCCTGGGTAATCAGCATCCGCAACCGGAGCGATCCGGGCAATTGCAGCAGCAGATTATTGAGCCACGGAATCGAGCTCAGACTTTCGCGCCGCAAAATCGTTGCACCGCCGCTGTCGACCGCCGTGTAGACGCCGCTGATCTGCTGCAGGTGGCGCTGGACGTCCGCCTCGGACCGGGTGGGCTTCAGCACCCACAGCATGACACCGAAAGCGACAAGGAGCAGGATGAAGAACAGAAAACCCAGCGACATAATCGATCCTCAGACCTAAACTTCCACCGAGTGCTCAAACAGCGATGCGGGTACCGCGATGCCGGACGCTCTGAGCTTTTCCGCAAATTTCGGCCGGATGCCCGTCGCGGAGAAAGCCCCGATGACGTGCCCGTTGGCGCCCACTCCCCGCTTTTCGAACACGAAGATGTCCTGCATGCTGACCACTTCCTCGTCCATCCCGGTGATTTCGGTAAGGTGAGTCACGCGGCGCGTACCGTCGCTCAGGCGCGCGACCTGGATCACCAGGGCCACCGCCGCCGCGATCTGCTGGCGCACCGCCTTCTCCGGGAGATTCAGATTCGCCATCAGCGCCATGGTCTCGAGCCGCGAAATCGCGTCCCGCGGACTGTTGGCGTGTACCGTCGTCAGCGAGCCGTCGTGGCCGGTGTTCATGGCCTGCAGCATGTCGAGGGCTTCCTCGCCGCGGACCTCGCCCACGATGATCCGGTCGGGACGCATGCGGAGGCTGTTGATCACCAGCTGGCGCTGCCGGATGGCGCCCTTGCCCTCGACGTTGGGCGGCCGGCACTCGAGGCGGATCACGTGCCTCTGTTTCAGCCGGAGTTCCGCGGAATCCTCGATGGTGACGATTCTCTCCTTGTCGGAGATGTAGCTCGACAGGACGTTGAGCATCGTGGTCTTGCCCGCGCCCGTGCCCCCGGAAATCACGATGCCCAGCCGCGCCCGTATCGCGCCTTTCAGCAACTCCAGCATGGGCGGGGTCAGCGTGAGGTTTCCTACCATGTCCTCCGACGACACCGGGACGTGTCCGAAGCGCCGGATCGAGAGCATCGGCCCGTCGATCGACAGCGGCGGAATAATCACGTTGATGCGCGACCCGTCCGCCAGGCGCGCATCCACCATCGGCGACGACTCGTCGACGCGGCGTCCGACGGCGCCCACGATTTTTTCAATGATGTGCATCAGGTGAGCGTCATCCTTGAACATGACGTTCGTTTCTTCGAGCAGCCCCGCGCGCTCCACGTACACCTGCTTGTAGGTGTTCACCAGGATGTCGTCAATGGTCGGATCCTGAAGCAGGGGCTCCAAAGGACCCAGCCCGAATACCTCATCGAGCACCTCGCGCGCCAGCCGCTCGCGCTCCGTGGCGCTCATCGGCGTGTTCAGATTGGCCACCAGGTCCTGAATGACACTGAACACCTGGCTCCGGATACGCACATCGCGGAGCGTGGCCACCTTTTCCAGGTCAACGCGATTGAGCAGCTCGCGGTGAACCGAGGACTTCAGCTCCTGATAAACGGCGAACGGCAGTCCCGCCCTCTTTTTGTCATCGGCCGCTTGAACGGCCACCTCGTTAGTGAGTGTACTTCCCATTTGGATCCTTGTCCCCCGACGCCTGAATCAAGCCGGGAGCTTACCCGCCCAGCCGGCTCAGCAGACCTCGATTTGCTCTCTTCTTTCCCGTCGTCTCGCTCGACTTGCGCCCTACGTCGTCCGCCCAATCCAGCACGCTGCGCGCGACCTCCGAGCCGGCGGCGGACGTGGGATCGCCGCCGTTGATCGCCCGGATCACCTGGCTGTACTGGTTCGGTACGCGCCAGTAGATGGGGTGCCGGATGGCTTTTTCGATCTCCTCGTCCGGAATCGCGCCCCGCTTGAAATGCCGGTTCAGAACCACTCGAATTCGTTCCCGGGAGAACTCCACCCGGGAGAGGTAGTCGAGATACCGGGTCAGGTTTCTGAGCGCCGGCACCTCCCCCACGGTAACCAGATACACTTGATTCGACCGCCGCATCACTTCCGTATTCTGGAAACTCAGGCCCGGAGGACAGTCGATCAGCACGAAATCGTAGCGCAGGCGGATGAACTCGATCGTCCGCAGTATCGCTTCAGGCTCGACCGCGCGCGCCGGCTCGTTGAGTTCCGGCGCCGGAAGCAAATCCAGCCCCGACGAGTGGTGCAGCAGGAAACTCTGAAGCAGTTCGGCGTCCAGCCGCTCGGTGCTGTCGGCGAGTTCATAGAAGTGATACGGAAACTTCGTGAACCCGAGATAAAGCGCGCCATCGCCATTGGCCGGATGAAGATCGATCAGTACCGCCCTGCGCGCGCACGATTTTGCGAGAAACGCGCCGAGATGAGTGGCGATCATCGTCACCCCGCAGCCGCCCTTCGCCCCCACGAACGTCAGCAACTCGCCGTTGACCTGCTCACGCTTGTCCTTCTTGCGCGCGCCCACGCGAGCCACAGCCTCCAGAAACTGCTCGCGGTCGGAAGGCTTGATCAGATACTCGCTGCAGCCGCAGCGCATGGCCTCCAGAATGTAGTCCGATCGCATGTCGGACGAGAACGCAAAAATCGCGGTCAGCGGCAGCCGCTCGTGGATAATCTCGGCCGCGTGCGTGGCGAGCCGCCGGTCTCCGTCAAAATCGACGACGCAGATGTCCGGAGAGCGCTCCACCAGCCATTCCAGAACCGGATCGTCTTCGTCCAGATAGCCCTTGATCTCGCCGCGAAGCTGCACCAGCGGCGACTGATTAAGGAAGCCCTGCAGGTCCTTGCCCGCGACCGGATCAAAGTGCACGGTCACGATCGACAGCGGCGCCCCGCTGGCGGAAATGTCATTCAGTCGCAAGCCGACGCTCTCCTGGGTAATCATGGCGATTCTATTTCGAGGGCGCTACCGGAGCCTGCGTTTGCTTCGGCATGGTCTTGTCGAAGTTGGTCGGGTCGTTCATGTACGGCACTGAAACACCCGGCAAACGCGGTGTCGGCACCGCAACGTGAATCGGATCCACAACCCGCGGGGTCACCAGAACCACCAACTCGGTCCGCGTCCGCTGGTTCGACTTCGACTTGAAAAACTGCCCCAGGATCGGTATTTCGCCGATCCCCGGAATCTTGTTGAATTGCGCCGTGACCCCCTCGTCGAGCAATCCGGCGATGCCGAAAGGCTGCCCGTCCTTGAGCTCGATCTCGGACTCGGCGCGCCGCGTGGAGATGGCGGGCACCGTGAACCCCGAGATTGTAACCGCATTGGTGTAGTCAAGGCTACTAACTTCAGGCGCCACGTGCAGGCGAACGCTGTTGTCCGGTTCCACCCACCCGGTGAAATCCAGCTTCACACCGAAAGGCCGGAACTGAATCGTGACCACGCCCAGGGCCGCGCCGCCTTGAACGACCGGGAACGGGAATTCGCCGCCGGCCAGGAAACTGGCCTTCTGGCCGCTGAGGGCCATCAGGTTCGGTTCCGCCAGAATCTGCAGCACGCTTTTCTGTTGCAACGCCTGAATCACCGTGCCCAGGTTGATGTCCGGACGGAACAGGAAGATATTCAGCAGGCTGGACATGTTGAGCGTGGACTGCCCGCCTTCAAACGGCGTTCCTGTCACCGTGGTGCCGGCCCCGCTGCTGTTCGTCCCGCTGATCGGCCCGTACTCCTGGGTTCCGGTGACGCCGATCGTATTGCCGGCGCCGGTGCTGAAAAGATTAAAGCCGGACTGCTCCAGGAGCGTGCGGTCCACCTCCGCGATTTTCACCTCGAGCATAATCTCGCGATCGTGTGGAACCTGCGCCAGGCTCAGTGAGTTCACCACCTGCTGCGAATAGGAAGCCGCCATCTTCACCAGATCATCGTCGGCGTGCTGGTCGCGCGCAACGCCGGACAGGATCACGCGCGGCCCGTCGGCCTGCACCTGGATGGCGCCTTCGGGATACGCGCGTTCAACCGCGCTTCGCAAACCCGCAACGTCGAGATCGACGGTCACATCCAGCATGCGCGACGCGCCGCCTTCATCCCAGATGATCAGGCTGCTCTGGCCCGGCGCCAGCGCTTCCACCACCACTTCCTTGGGAGTCGTACCCATCGCCTTGATGGCCGCCGGATTACTCACGAGCACGCGCTTCACCGATTGTTCCATGGTGAGGACCACGGACTTGCCCACCACAATATGAAGCGGCTGGGCCTCGGCCGACTGTCCGGCCGGCTCTGCCAGTGCGCTCCCGCCGAGCGCCGTCATCAGCAGAAGACCGGTGCCCAGAATCAGATTGATTGTGCCTTTCGAGTGCCTCATTGCGTTTAAACCGCCTTTGCTCTTCCGTTGGCTCAGAATTTCTCTACGCTGCGCTCCGTTCCCTGAATCACCTCCATGGTGTAAGCATCGGGCGGTTTGGGAGGAGGCGGAGCAAGAACCTTCGGCTTTGCCCTTTTGACCGTTGCCACCGGCTTGGCCGTGCCCGATACCAGTTGATCCAGCCGGGTGGGCGTGGGCGTTGCCTTTGCCTGGTCGGCCCCGCTGCGCAGCACGAACTGGATCGTACCCTGCGTGCTGGCCAGCAGAAGCTTCTGCGAATCCTCATCGTTCAGTAACACCGTGACCACGTTGACGGTCTGCGGCTTGCCCTGAGGATCGGGCTCGATCTGCTGCCCCGCGGTCAGGACCTCGACGTCCTGCAGAATCGTCTGCGTGACCGGGTTGGGATTGCCCGGCAGAGTAAAGGTTCCGAGCACGTCGACGTGTGAACCCGGATAAAGAAACCCGGCCACGCCGACAATCTCGTTCGACCGTACCGAGGTCGCCCGCATGCCGGGCGGAATTTTCACCGCCAGCCCAAGCCCCGAACCCGCCACCGCGAGATCGCGTTCCATGATCGGTTCCTTGGCGCCCAGCCCGTAAATCAACGGGCGGCCCAGGACCTGTTCCGGTTTCGAAAAAGTGCCCGCCAGCGGAACGCTGGCTGGCCAGTCCACCACGGTGACGTCGGTGGCCGCCAGCGCCACGCCTGCCGGCAGATCTCTGGCGGCGGTCACAACCTGAAATGTCTTCTGGGAAACGGTGCTTGCTCGCAGCCGGCTGGAGAGAATCCAGACCACTCCGCCCGAAAGCAGCGCAGCCAGAAGGAATGCTATTAAAACCCTTCGTATGTCCGTAAATCACCCCCGCCAAAACTTTGCTGTGGAGAGAAACAAATAAAGTGTGCCCGCGGCGATGGCCACGCCGTAGGGCATGCGCAGAGCAGCCCGGCTCTCGAGATTCAATTCCGGATGCGGCTTGACTCCGGACGCCAGATGGAAACGGAGCAATTCACCCGCGTTCGCCACCGTGCTGCCGATGCGGCGATAAGACACCATGTAGATCACCGCCAGGGCGCCGCCGGCCAGCGCTGTCGCCGCCAGCAACGAACCGGAATTCTTAAGCCCGGCCCACGCACTCACTGCAGCCATCAGCTTTACGTCACCCGCGCCCATGCCGCCCACCAGAAAAAGAACGAAAAATACCCCGCCCCCGACAAGCAGTCCACCCGCCGCCTGGCCCAGCCCGTGCCAGCTTTCCAGGATCCCGCGCGCCGCCAGTGCCAGAGCCAGGCTGCCATAAGTCAGCCAGTTCGGAATTCGTCTGGCGCGCACGTCGGTCGCTGCACCAACGATCGCCGATATCAATGCGCCCAGCATCAGATGACTCTCCACGATTCCTTCGATTTGCCTGCCGGTGAAATGTCGAACGGCGAGCACCCGCGATTGCGGTTTTGTTGTGTGTCCGAAGTTGCTCCGGCACGCGCCGGAGTGCGGCCGGACCGGCGCACAACCAAAGGCTGGCGCCGGTCAAGCCCGTTCAGGTTCCGGTAAAGTTTAGATGTAGGTGCCGAGAGTGGTTCCGACAGCGGTGAACGCGCTGTTGATGTCAGTCGCCAGAGCCTTCATGCCGGCTGTCGCCGCCAAAGCCACGAGGGCGATGATCAACACGTATTCAACCAGACCTTGACCAGACTCATCGCGATGCAGACTGGCCAACGACTTGAGAAGTGACTTCATTGGGTTTGGTCCTCCATTGAGATTCGAGTTCAATAATCGTCCCGGAACCGCAGTGGCAGCCGGCCGGGCAATCTGAACGACTCAAAGAAAGGCAAGTGTGTAACCAAACCTCTTTGTCCCTTCCCAAGGCCGCATGAGCTTTGGTCATCATAGTGGGCAGACGTTGGCTTGATAAAAACTGATCGACTATTGCCCACTTGGTCTGAGTGGAAGAAGCGCCGGAAAATCAGCAGTTTGCGCGTACGTCTCGTGGCCCCGAGGACTTTCGGATTCCCTTGATTGAAGAGGCGCGATGAGCGAAGGACGGCATAACGATCGCGGACCGGGCGTCAGGCGAAGCACGGCAGCTCGCTCGGAGGCTTCGCCAGGGTTCGCGCTCAGAGCGCGGTTAACAGTGGGGGTAAGGAAACTGAATACGATTGGCAACACCAGATTCAGGTGGCTATTAGACGAGTCTCTATCTCTCTCGGTTGTCGATGCAAACCTTTCATTCGAGAGTGAGTAGGCGATCGGGAATCGCACTCCGAAACGAAGTCTGTGTGAGAAGTTGCGGCTTTGCCGCAAGTTCCTATTCACACCGCGGCGAAGTGAATCACTGCGGGCAAGTCAGGTCCTTGCGCACCATGAAGAGCAGTCGGGTTTCACCCGCCGAATTCATCACCCGGCAAGAACGGTAGTGCTGAAGGATGTAGTCCGCCACAGGGTCGTTGGCGATGAATTGTATGGGAGTGTTGGGCCAGGAATTGGGA
>JASHQD010000207.1 GCA_030037755.1 Terriglobia bacterium | reverse complement strand
TCGCGAATGGGCACTCGCCAATCTCAAGCCCACGAAAGCGGCGGTATAGGGCTGCGCGCGAGCCTGGTGTAAACCCACTCCTGGTCCGGCCGGCGTAGATCAGCCGGTCGCCATCGTAATAGCCAAAAATTACGGCGTCGATGGGCGACCCGAGGGTATATCCGCCGATGACGAAATCCTTCGCCCGATTGATCCGCATCTTCAACCAGGCACCGGAACGCTGGCCGGGCCCGTAGCGGCTGTCGAGTCGCTTCGCCACAATGCCTTCAAGCCCATGCGCTCTGATTGCGGCAATGACATCAGAAAGACCCGCCTCCAGGATCGCGGACTCGCGAACGGGTTCGCCGACCTTCGGCAGAATCCGGCTGCGCAGCAAGTCGCGGCGTGCTGAAAGCGGCTCGGCCATAACATCTCGTCCATCGAGGATCAGCACGTCAAAGACGTAGTAGACGACGCGCACCCCGGAGACGGCATTTTGAAGCGCGTTGAACGACGGACGCCCCGTCCGATCCAAGGCGACGACTTCGCCGTCAATGACCGTCTCATCCGGCAAGGTGGTCAGCGCCTTCACGATTGCCGGGTACTGGGTATCGAAATTCTTGTTGTTGCGTGATCGGAGAAGGACCGTGCCATTTGTCTTGATGGCGACGGCACGGTAGCCGTCGAGCTTTACTTCGTAAGACCAATTGACGCCCTGCGGCAGCGACGAGACGCGCTGGAGGAGCATGGGCTCGATGAAGCGGGCCTTGATTTCGCCAGTGATCATCTGACCGTGAAGATGTACATTATAGCTTCTGGATTTCAAAATATTCAGTGCCGTTGGAGCCGCCACGGATGCAGAACGCCGATCCGAGTCGCGCCTGGCTGACTGCAATTGGGATATTTAAGCTGATCAAGGCGCTTGTCCTCGTGGTCGTGGGGATTGGGGCGCTTAAGCTAGTGCATCAGAATTCTGTGGAAGTTTTGAGCCGATGGGTAAACGCAGTGCACTTCGACCCCGACAACAAGTATTTTCAGAAGGTGCTGACCAAATTGTGGTCGGTGGACGACCGGAAGCTCAAAGAAGTGAGCGCCGGCACCTTTTTCTACGCCGGACTCTTCCTGACAGAGGGCCTGGGGCTGGTCCTCCGGAAAACTTGGGGAGAATATTTCACCATTGTCGTCACGGGCTCGTTCATTCCCGTTGAGGTGTATTTGATCACGAAGCATCTGACCCCTGAGAGAGTCGGGGCGACGCTGCTGAATGTTGGCATCGTGTGGTACCTTGTAGCGCACCGTCTGGGGGAGCGGAACAGGAAGGCGTTGAGGCCGGAGACCGCAAATGTGAAGTCAAGCACGTAACGTCGGCTGACAGCTGGGGTGGCCGATTTGATGATCCAGACAGCCGCGGCTCCTTATCGAGGATGCGAACGATCTCGAAACAGGCGCGAATCAATGCTGGTCGTCATTCAGCAGACAGGCCAATCTCCCCCCCTCACCCCCTCACCTCGATCACCGGGTACCGGGTGCGCCTGCCGCTTGACGCGCCGAAGCTGAGCGGGACACCGATTACTTGATCAGAGTGAAATTCACGTCGATCTCCGTATCGACTTCGACCGGCTCGCCGTAAACCACGGTCGGGGTATATCGCCACGTTGAGACGGCCTGCATTGTTGCGTCGACGAGCAAAGGTGGCCCATTTATTAGGTGCAGGTCCCGCACCGTTCCGTCCGTGCCTATGACTGCCGCCAGTCGGACAAGCCCTTGCAGTCGAGCGTTTCTGGCCTTCTTTGGGTACTTTGGTGGCGGCGCGTAGCTCTTTCTTCCTTCTTCAACCTCTCCGCCAAACGTAAGCCGCTTCGGAATGCGCGATGCTTCGGCCTGCGTAGGCGTAGCCCCGGATGCCAGTGACTGGACAGCCGAGGCGCCAGTCACGCCCTCCCCGAGAGCCTGGTTCAAGACGTAGGCCAATCGGACACCGGCCTTCTCCAGTTGCGTCTCGATCACCGGGTCCGCTTGCTTCTCGTATTCCGGCGTAATCACGGCCGGATTGTCTGCTCCGAGGTCCCCGTATGCGACCTTCTGCGCTAACTGATGTCCTTCCAGGACCCACTCGCCGATGCCACCCTGATCCCATTCAGTCGTGTCTTGCGGCGTAATCTTGACCTCCAACTCAGTTGCCAGCGCCTCCGGGTTACTGTTGATATGTTCCAGCAGACCGGTGTCCCAGACCCAATGCAGGTTATCGGGCTTGCCGTCAAAGATGACGTGCCGACCGTTTCCGCCTTTATCGCCGTTGTCGGCGTCGTGCAGCGGCTGGTGGAGATCGCCGATGAAGTGAACAACGAATCTGAGCGCCTCTGCCTTCTGTGCCTTATCGAACTGGGAGTTCTTCAGTACAGCCAGGAAGATCTCGGTCTGGGCCACCACGCATTGTCCGTTCGGACATTCCTTGGCGATGTCGAAGTCTGAACCAAGCGGAATGTCGATGTAATGCCAAGGTCCGGTTTCGGGATGATCGTGCCGGTAATCGTCGGCCCAGCTTGCGACGGAGTCGATCGGCACACCGCCGAGCAGATCGGTCGCGGCTTTCACTGCGGCCGGCGACATGTAATGTTCGGCGATCCAGCCGATGACTTGGTGTCCTTCGTGGCCCCAGCCAAACAGCGCGCACAAAGGGCAGAGCACGAACAGGGTAACCGCTGCCATTAGCACGAAAGAAATGAGACGTCTCATGCGCTCGCCCCCTCGAGTTGGTCCTACCCAAGCACCCTGCGCAAACGGGTTGACGCCACCGTGGATTCGCCCTGTTTCTGCATTAAAGAGAGTGGCGACGTGAATCTCCTCAGCGCTCAGAGAGTAATCGCGAAGACCACGCCGCACGAGCAGGAGGCCGAGCCGCCGCTGCTCGCAGTCCCAAACAAAGTTTTCTCATACAACAGCAAACCCCAGCGAGGGTCGGCTCCGTCCCCGCCCCCGGTGAAACTGTGAAGCACGGTTTCGTTTCCCGCGCTATCGATCTCGAACACCGTCCCAAATCCATAGACACCCCCGGCGGTTGTCGTTCCATAAAGATTCCCGGCTCCGTCCGCTACGACAGGGGCGTAAGGCTGGGAGCCATCCGGTCCGGAGAATGTGTGCAGTACGGTGAGATTCCCTGCCGAATCCAACTTGAACACGGTTCCGTCTAGGTATGGCG
>JASHQD010000017.1 GCA_030037755.1 Terriglobia bacterium | reverse complement strand
TCTCGCGGGCCTCGGGCCAGATGGGCTGCGCGGAACGAAACTCAATAAATGAATCTTCCGCCGCGCTGCCCCGCTCCGCCTTCTGAGAGGCATGCGCAAGCTGCGCGCCCGGCGAGCCGATCGCCGCAACCGTCGCAGCCAGCGAGTCGCCCAGAAAACGCCGGCGGCTCAGAGTCTCCATGCTTGTCCGATCCTTCAACACCGTCTCCGCAAAACCACGATTTGTATCTGTCCCCCATTCCTGTGGCAAAGTCAACCGCCCGTCGAATGGAGTTTTCACGGACCACAGGTTATCCTTCGTAGCTGATGATGCACGGGATACTCACAGGAGGACGCTGGCATTTTCATGCCTGAGGTGGAGGGACCGATGGAACGGAGATGGCCCTGCGTGCGCCTCTTGGCGGCGCTTGGGGTACTGCTGACCTCGACCGCACTGTGCTGGGCCCAGAGCAGTGCAAGCGAGAAGTTCGGCGTGGTCATCGCGAAGAATGTCATGGTCCCGATGCGCGACGGCGTGAAGCTCGCGACGGACGTCTACATGCCGGCGCGAGACGGATCGCTCGTGCCTGGCAAGTACCCGGTGTTGGTTTCGCGTACTCCTTATGGAAAGGACCCCACGCCTGGCGCCGACGTCTCGGGAAATGTCGCCTACCTCTTTGCCCAACTCGGCTATGTGGTCGTCGTTCAGGACTGCCGCGGCCGGTACAATTCACAAGGCACCTTCTACATCGACGTGAACGAAGGCCGCGACGGCTACGACACGGTGGAATGGGCAGCGAACCAACCCTGGTCGAACGGGAAAGTGGGAACCTATGGCGGATCCTACCTGGCGCAGGCCGAGAACGCGCTGGCGGTGCTGAGGCCGCCTCATCTCGCCGCCATGTTCGTCATGGTCGGGACCTCGAACTACTTCGACGACGGCGGCTACAGGGGCGGCGTCTTCACCCTGCTGCACAACCTCGTCTACCCGTTAATCCTGGCTTCAACCAGCCAGGAGTCCGAGCGCGACCCGGCGTTGAAGAACGCCAGTCTTCAAGCCCTGCATGAACAGATCGGAAACTGGCTGCGAGCTTATCCCTACCGACCGAACGCCTCGCCTCTGCTTATGCACCCGGTAAACGACCGATGGTTCCAGGACTTCGTCGACCATCCGCTCTACGACGACTACTGGAAGCAAAACGGGTTCAACTTCGAGGTTTCCTATGACAACTACCCGGACATCCCGGTTTACTTTTTGAGTGGCTGGTACGACCTGTTCGAGCGCGGCACGCTGCACAACTACTTGGGGCTCGCGTCCCGCCACAGATCCCCAACCAAGCTGATTATGGGACCCTGGGTACACGGGATCGGGCCGCGGGCATCCGGCGACGTGGACTTCGGAGGAAGCGCTGCCATCGATATGGTCCGGGAGCAGCAGCGCTGGTTCGACCAGGTGTTGAAGGGCCAACATACGGGCATCCTCGATGAGCCGCCGGTGCGCCTCTTCATCATGGGCGGCGGCGACGGCCGGCGCAACGAGAAAGGCTTTATGGAAGACGGCGGCGATTGGCTCGCCACGAGCGCTTGGCCTCCTGCGGGCGTGTCATCCCGCGCTTACTACCTGCATGCTGACGGCAGCCTGAGCGAGCAACTGCCGGGCGACGAAGCTCCGAGCACGTATGCGTTCGATCCCTGCCATCCCGTACCGACCATTGGCGGACAGATCGATTCCGGCAAGGACCTCTCGCCCGACGGTCCCCGCGATCAGCGTTGCGCTCCCAGGATCTTCGGATGCGACGACGATCTCCCCTTGTCCTCCCGTCAAGACGTTTTGGTGTTCGAGACGCCTCCTCTGGCCTCCGACGTGGTGGTCGCAGGCCCCGTGACGGTTGACCTCTGGATCTCCTCTTCTGCTCCCGATACCGACTTCACAGCCAAGCTCGTCGACCAGGCTCCGCCGAACTCGGACTATCCCTGGGGCTATGCCATGAATCTGGCCGACCGCATCATCCGGGTGAGCTCGGGTGACGATGCCGAAACGCGGAGATTGCTGCAACCTGGCGAAGTACGCAAGGTGACCATCGACCTCGTCGGAACGGCGAACCGCTTCCGGGCAGGTCATCGGATCCGAGTGGACATCTCGAGCAGCAACTTCCCGTTCTTTGAGCTGAATCCGAACACCGGTGAGCTTCCCGCCCACCAGACCCATGAAGCAACCGCGCTGAACACCGTCTATCATGATCGGGAACATCCGTCCCACCTCAACCTGCCTGTTATGGAGGTAGCGGGTGTCGCCAGGACGGGGCAAACTCAATAATCTACGGACAAGGGACAAGCCACCTCCGACAAGGCGCGACGCGCACACGAGCTGCCCTCCAGGTGCAGGCCCTCGACGTTGTCTTCAAACAAGTCGATTCCCAAGGGCTAACCTACACTCTGCTGATTTGATGTAACTTAGACTGATTCTGAGCTGCCAATATCGCGGCCGTCTGCGCCTCAATCTTCAGCCGTGTTAACGCGCCGCGTGCTTCGACCGTCTACCTGGCTGAAATCCAAATTCGACGGCTGAATGTGTCAAGCATTGACATCTCGACCGCAATCATGGAACGTCGGACGGTGAGCGAGGGGGCGGAGGGTTCCGGCGCAGTTCGGCTGGCAGAAGCGGGGCTGCGCGATGCCTCGTTAGTCACGGCCGCGCGCGACGGCGACCGCACAGCGTTCGGCGAACTCTATGATCGCTACGCGCGCATGGTGCATGGCGTCCTGCTGGCGCGCGTTCCCTACGGTGCCGTCGACGATCTGGTTCAGGACGTGTTTCTGCAGGCGCTCGGACGCTTGCGCTCCCTGCGTGATGCCGCCGCCTTCGGCGCCTGGATCGCCGCCATCGCGCGCAATCGCGCCCATGATTATCACCGGCGCTCGCGCGACGAAGTCGAGCTTACAGACGATCTCTCCGGGACTGATGCAGAGGATCGCGCGTCGAGCCGCGCGCCGGGAGGATCGCATCCCGCGCCCGACGCCGAGGCTGCATCGGCTCTGGCTGCGATTCGCAGCTTGCCCGAGGCGTATCGCGAGACGCTGATCCTGCGTCTGGTGGAAGGCATGACCGGACCCGAGATCGCCGCGCGCACCGGGCTGACGGCGGGTTCGGTGCGTGTGAATCTGCATCGAGGAATGCAGCTATTGCGTGCGAGGATTGGTGCGAGATGAGAGAAGTGGCGAGTGGCAAGTGACGCAAGTGACGAGTGACAAGTGACTGTAGGCGGGACTGCAGCGGAGTAGCACTATGGACAGGAAAGACAATTCGGATTACCTCTGGGACGGATCGGGCGAGCCCGATCCTGAGATCCAGCGGCTGGAATCGATGCTGGGCAAGTTTGCGCATCGTGGCGCGCGGCCTGTGTTCCCGGCAATCGTGCCGGCGAGGTCCTGGTGGTCCCGTATCGGCTGGCCGATGAGGCTCGCCGCTCTGTCTGCGGCGACAGCGGCTGTGGCGCTGCTGGTTGCGTCTGCGATCTGGTTCATGATTCACCGAAGCAGGCGGATTCCGGCGCCAATTGCGGAATCGCCGTCACCGTCCACGTGGCAGGTGGCGCGGCTGGCTGGTGAGCCGCGGGTCGGCAACGCGGCGATCGAAGGTCAGAGTGCCAGCCTCGCGCCCGGACAGACTCTGGTGACCGACGGCAAGTCGCGGGCGAACATCACGTCAAGCGACATCGGCGAGATCGAGGTGGATCCCGACACGCGCCTGCGAGTGGTGCAGTCGAGCTCGGATCGGAAGCGGCTGGCGCTCGATCGCGGCGTGATTCACGCCTTCATCTGGTCGCCGCCTGGCGAGTTCATGGTGGATACGCCTTCGGCGACGGCGGTCGACATGGGCTGCGCGTACACGCTGCAGGTGGACGATTCGGGCGCGGGCTTGCTGCGCACGACTCTGGGCTGGGTGGGGTTCAGGCTCGACGGCCACGACGCGTTCATTCCGGCGGGTGCGGTCTGCGCCACGCGGCCCGGTGTCGGTCCCGGCACGCCGTGCTTCGAAGACGCGCCGCTGGCGTTTCGGGCGGCGCTCACCAAGTTCGATTTCGGTCCTGCGGATCAACGCGCTTCGGCACTTGACACGATCCTTGCGCAGGCCCGCAAGCGCGATGCGCTCACGCTGTGGCATCTGCTGGCGCGCGTCGATGTGAACGATCGCGGGCGTGTCTACGATCGCCTGGCAAAGCTTGTTCCACCGCCGCCCGCCGTGACACGCGAAGGCATCCTGCATCTTAATCCGGCGATGCTCGACATCTGGTGGAATCAGCTTGGCCTTGGTGACGTGTCGTTGTGGCGCACGTTCGAACGCTCGTGGTCTCAATCGAAGGTTGCGCAGTAGTCTCCGGCGCACATCGGGGCGCGACAACTCTGTTGCGACTCAAGCCGGAGTCAGAAGCGAACCGTCGACCTCCCGGCAAGACGCGTAGCCGCTGAGCGCCAGGGTAAGGTCGAAATCGGCGAGGAAGTTGAGCGCCACTTCGCGGACGCCCTGTTCGCCGCCGGCCGCGAGGCCCCAAAGATACGGGCGCGCCAGCAGCACCGCGCGGGCTCCGAGAGCGAGCGCCTTGAGAGCGTCGGCGCCGCGACGGATACCACTGTCGAAGAGGACCGGAATCGATCCTTCGACGGCCTTGACGACCGCCGGAAGCGCGTCAAGGGCGGCAATAGCTCCGTCGACCTGGCGTCCACCGTGATTGGAGACGATGATGCCGTCGGCCGCCCATTTGCGCGCCAGCCGTGCGTCTTCGGGATGAAGAATACCCTTGAGGAGCAGCGGCAGGCGAGTCTGGCGGCGCACGGCGCGGAACTGTTCCCAGTCAAACGATGGGTTGGAATAGATCGCGACCCACTGCTGCACGGCCGCAGCCGGATTCTGTTCCGGCGTGACCGCCAGGCGCGAGCGAAACACCGGATCGGTCATGTAATTGGCCAGACCTTGGCTGTTGAGGAAGGGAAGAAACGGATAATCGAGATCACGCTCGCGCCACGCAAGCATCGTAGTATCGAGCGTGACGACAATAGCGCTGTATCCGGCTTGCTCCGCGCGGCGCACCATGCTGGCCGTAAGCTCGGGATCTTTGCTGGGGTACAGTTGGAACCAGCGCGTGGTGTCGCCGGAGGCGGCAGCAACCTCCTCGATGCTCTTGGATGAGACCGTGCTGAGAGCGAACGGAATGTTCAGGCCGGCTGCGGCGCGCGCCACAGCCACCTCGGCCTCGGGATGAATGATGCCCTGCACGCCGACGGGTCCGAGCATGACCGGTGCGGGCCAGCGCCGTCCGAAGAGTTCCACGGTAAGATCGCGCCGGGCCACGTCGCGCAGCATGCGCGGAACGATGCGCCAGCGGCGGAACGCGTCGCGATTGGCGCGCATGGTATCCTCGCCGCCGGCCCCGCCCGCGATATAGTCGAAGGCTTCCGGCGTCAGGACTTCGCGGGCGCGCTGCTCGAGCTTGTCCAGCGCGATCGGAAGCAGCGGCTTGCGGCCGGCGAGTCCGCCGAGGTAAATCTCGATCTGCCGCTGAGGGCCGTAAGGTTGGGAAGCCGGTTTGGAAGTCGCGTCCAACGTTGATCTCCATCAAAGTGCCGTCTTCGATTTCAGGGAGAAAAGTATCGCACAAGCGATGCGCGCTTACACGTCGAGAATTGCGGCAGTTCTGGGAGCATGGCTGGTGCTTTTGCCCCTGCACGCTTCCCTTCTGAAGCTGCCCTATTACTGGGACGAAGCCGGATACTACGTGCCGGCCGCGTTGGATTTCTTCCGCCACGGTCTCGTGATCCCTGCGAGCACCGAGCCGACGGGACACACGCCGCTGATGAGCGTCTATCTGGCGGTGGCGTGGCGGCTCTTCGTATTCTCACCGGTGGTGACGCGCGCCGCGATGATTCTGTTCGCCGCGGGCACTGTCACGGCGACTGGAATACTCGCTTGGCGTGTCTCCGCCGGACGCCGTGACGCTCGCGAGGCGGCCATAGCGAGCGCGGCACTGCTCGCTATCGCGCCGCTGTTCTTTGCGCAGAGCGTGATGGTCCATCTTGATCTCGCCGTGGCGTTCTTTACCCTGATTGCCATCCTGACGCTGCTCGAATCGCGATGGATTCTGTTTGGGATCGCCGGAATACTTGCGGTGCTGACGAAAGAGACCGCGATTGTCCTGGTTCCCGTCGCATGGGCTTACTTGTGGATCGAGAGACGACGTGACGGCGAGGTGCGGAACTCGGAATCGACAGCACTCGCATGGCTTGCGACCGCCTCGCCATGCGTGCCGGCGGCGGTTTGGGCGCTCTATTACCACCACCACACAGGATTCTGGACAGGAAACGCGGGATACCTGCAGTACAACTTGTACTCCACGCTGAGTCCGGTTCGGATTCTGCTGAGCTTTTTGCGCCGGACTTACGAGGTTTTCGTCAGCGGATTCAATTGGCTGATCCTCGTGATGGCGTGCGTTGCGTGGTGGTGGAGCAAGCACAATCCGCAGATTAGTCCGCCGATTAGTCCGCAGATTACGCCGATTACACAGATTAAAGGGGCGACACAAACCGAAGCAGCAGCTCAGAGTGAAGCAGCTCACGTAACCGGGAAGCGAGGGCCGCTGCATGGCGATGAATGGCGCCGATTTGTTCTCGTGACTGGGTTGCTGACCGCGGCCTACCTCGTAATGCTGAGCGTGGTGGGTGGCGCGATACTGCCGCGTTACATGTTGCCGGTGTATCCGCCGCTGATGATTGCCGCTATGGGAGCGATCTGGCGGCTGCCGCGAGCGCTGGCGCGCGCCGCGTGTATCGCAGCCGCGGCTTGCCTGGTGATCGCGTGGTTCGTCAATCCACCTTACCCGTTCCCTTACGAGGACAACCTCGCCTTCGCGGACTTCGTCCGGCTGCATCAGGAGGCGGCTGCCTATCTGCAGGGCAACAACGCCGCCACCCGCAAGAGACCGGCGGGATCCGCTCCACGAATTCTGACAGCGTGGCCGGCAACGAATGAGCTGGAGACTCCCGATCTTGGCTACGTCGCGCGGCCGCTTCGCATCGTTCCGGTGGATGATTTCAGTGCGGCGGCTCTTGACTCCGTCAGTCCCGATTCGTTCGATGTGCTCTATCTCTACTCGCGCAAGTGGGAGCCACCGGGCAACTGGCTCGATCGGTTGCCGTGGCTGTCAAGGCTCCAGTCGCGGTATTTCGACTATGCGCCGCAAATGCCGGAGCGGGAACTCGCGGCGCGGTTCCATTTGAAGCTCGCGACAAGGTGGGAGTGCCGGGGACAATGGGTAGCGATCTACGAACGCTGATTGTTCTGCAGATGGGTGCCAGCGTGAGCGCCAGCGCCGCTCGCGACTAAACGCCGATTTGACTAGCGCAACGTTACACTGCCGTCGGGTCCGATAGGCCATCCCGGATTCCACGCGACCTCCCACGCGAATCCGTCGGCATCGGCAAAGTAGCCCGAGTATCCTCCCCATGATGCCTCGCGCGCCGGCCTGAGTATGGTTGCGCCGGATTCCCGAGCGCGTTTCAGCAACGCGTCAACTTCGTCCTTAGCGCGCACATTGTAGGCCAGCGCCATGGCCGCACGGCCGAACGTCTTGGGATCGGCCCCGAAATCAGCCGCCAGTTGCTCGCGCAAGAACAAAGAGAAGATCATGCCGCCCGCTTGAAAAAAGACGACCTCGTCATTCTCGAAAGCCGGCTTCCACCCGAGACCATCGACGTAGAATCGGCGTGAGACTGCGAGATCTCTCACGCCCAGCGTTACCGCGCTGATTCGCTGTTCCATCGTTCCGCCCCTGGTGTTTAGTAATCCGGACCACCGGGTACGGTGCTTGCGGGTGGAGCCGAGAGGGCGCGCGCGCGCGAACTGCCGCCGCCCGACTGCAGGCTGGTCCGCTGCGCGACTTTCAGTGAGCCCAGATTTGCGACGTAGCGTGCGATGCCGCGGTAGAGTCCCTCAGCGATCTGCTGGCGGTAGTTGGATTCGCTGAGCAGATGCTCGTCGCGCGGGTTGGTGAGAAACGAGATCTCGGCGAGAATCGAAGGCATGTTGGCGCCGATCAGGACAACGAAGGGGGCCTTCTTCAAGCCGCGATCGGGCTGCCCGGTGCGGGCTGTGGCGGTTTCCAGCGATTGATCGATCTGCCGGGCAAACTCACTCGACTCCTGTATCTTCTCGGTGAGCGCAATCTTCTTGATGAGGCTTTGAAGCTGATAGACCGATTCCTGCGAGGTGGCGTTCTCGCGCGCCGCCACTTCCAGGCCGTTCGGGTCAGAGGTGAAGTTGAGGTAATAGACCTCGATGCCGCGCGCGCTCGCATCGCGGCTGGCGTTGGCGTGGATGGAGATGAACAGGTCCGCACCGCGCTGATTGGCTATGGCAGTGCGCTCTTCAAGCGGAATAAACGTGTCATCGCTGCGCGTCATGATGACTTCGCTGCCCATGCGCTGCTGAATTAACTTGCGCAAGCGCAGCCCTACATCGAGAACCACGTTCTTCTCTTCCAGGCCTTCCGGCCCGATGGTGCCCGTGTCATGCCCGCCGTGCCCAGGATCGATCACAATGCGCGCAATCTTCAGACCGAGCGCGCGCGTCAGCGTGTTCGATCCCGAGGACGTTTGCGGCGAAGGTTCGACGCGTTCCGCGACGGCGCTGTTTGCCAGGCTCACCCCGTTTGCCGGATTCATGCCGTTTGCCGGATTCATGCCGTTTGCCGGGCTCATGCCGGCATCCGCATCTGCGCTGTCGACGCTAGTCCCGGCCGGCTCACCCTCTGCCGCTGTGGTGCCCGAAGGAGTGCGCTTCGAAGAGTTCGTGGTGCCCGGGACGATCCTTCCCGGCGTTTCCCCAGTCTGCAAACTGGTGGACATCGATGATGGCCGGGCAATTCCGGATTCTGAATTCCTTATTGCGGATTCCGCCGGATTCCCGATTCCAGATCCCGCCGGACTCGGGAGTCCAGATTCCGGGGTGGATGACTGGCCGCCGGAACGCGCCACCAAAGTTTGAGTGGTGCCGTGCATGTTAGGACCGTGAAGGTCGGGACCGTGAGCGTTGGGACCGTGAACGTCAATGATCACCCGAAAAGGATTTGGCAGAGTGAAGACCGAATAGTCCTCGATTTTCGACACGTCGAGCACTACACGGCTGACGTCGGGCTTGAACTGCGCCACGCGAACGTCGCGCAGAAAGCCGTTGCCGATCGGAAAAGATTTGCCCTTCAGCGCATGGCTCAGATAGGTACCGGGCAGGTCGAAAACGATGCGGTCGGGATGCGCCAGACGCGCCGCGTCGAACTTCGCTTCGTCCTCAACGCTGATCACGATACGCACGTAATCCGTCCCTTCCCAATAGCGGACGTCATTCACGGCCAGCAAATGTCCGCCGGGCCGCGCCTCACCTTCCGCCGGCGGCCCGGTCTCAGCGACAGGCACACGCTCCGTCGCCGGGCTCTCTGCAGCCTTCGCGGCCTCCGCTGCGTTCGCTGCCTCATGCTGGTTCATTTCGCTCAAGCGCTGGCGCGCCTCGGCAGCGCTAGCCGCGTAGGGATAGCGCGTGAGGTATTGGGTATAGGCTTTGGCAGCTTCTTCGTCATTCCTCAGATCGACTCGATAGATATCGCCAACCGTCAGCAGGGCATCGCGCGCCACGGTCGAGCCGCCGTACTGATCGCTAAGGAATTCGTAGCTGGCGATGGCGCTCTCGAAGTAGCGTCCGTTCTGGAGAACATGCCCCATCTCCTGGTAGATGGTCGCCTCGGCGGCGATGGCCGACGGCGTCTTTGCGTATCCAGGATCGGTACGGTACACCGCGTCGAAGGCCCGGGCGACCCTGACGTAATCCCTGTAAGAACGCGACTGCTGCGGGCGGGATTCCAGGGCCGCGCGAAGCCTGAGGGCATCATCGTACGCCCTGGCCGCACGTTCGCGCCTCGTGGATGATCGCGAGCGGGGCGGCTGTGCAGACCAAAGAAGGGAGGCCCCACTCAAGACGGCGAGTACAGAGCACACGATCACCCAGGTCACGGGCACGCCACGGCTCGTCGCGGTCTCTCTATTGTGCAAAGTGGGTCACCCCTCGCTCGTCGACATATTCATAGATTGGCGCCGCGCACGCCGCGTTGTCCGGCCGAGGATTGCCCGTCAAGGGCGCTTTCGGGAGATGGACTCCGGCCATCGGCCGGTCCGGCGTGGCGATCCCGCCAGCCGGATAGATCCCGGTCACTTTCCGGACATAGGCCTGAGTCTCGCTGTAAGGCGGAATTCCCCCGTATCGCTGTACTGCCCCTTCACCAGCGTTGTAGGCCGCCAGCGTCAGAGGCACGCTGCCATCGAATTGCTTCAGCAGTTGGCTGAGATAGCTTACGCCGCCGCGGACGTTCTCGGCCGGATCGAATGGATTCTGCACGCCGAAGCGCGCCGCGGTTGCGGGAATCAACTGCATCAGGCCCTGAGCGCCCTTCGGGGAAAGCGCGTGGGCGTCATATCCAGACTCAACATGCACCACGGCATCGACCAGTTTAGGGTCGACGTTAAAGCGGCTGGCATTCTCCCCGATCAGTTGACGGATGTGGGGCGGCACGACCGGCGCAAGCTTGCCCGATCCGAACAAACCGTCTACCACCGGCGCAGGCGGATCATCTGCGTTGATGTACACGACTCTGCCATCATCTCCCACAACGGCTGCGATCTGGTTTTGGGGTTCGGCCCGAAGGACACGAGCGGCGAGCAACAGCGCCAGGATCAAGAGCGCGAACTGGAGAATGAACAGGCCGGTCATGGATCTCCAGGTGCGAGCAGGGCTCGCCCCCGAGAACGCATCCCCTCCAGACTCGCCTTCGTACCGTGAACCGCCCGCGGAGACAATCTCCGGGCCGGCTTGGCGCCACGGTGTGCCCGATCGGGCACCGTCGATTTGCATTATATCATCCTCTGGAACACTCTCGGCCGACAGCCGCCATTCACTTTATCGGCCATCCGCTAACACTCCATAAATCAGGATTGGTCCGCTCAGATAAATCGCCCCGCTCAGGTCCTGATTCGAGGCATTGCGCAGCGTCAGCAGGCTGTCCCAATGGATCGGATAGTGAATCTCACCGTCGTTCGCACCGCCGGAATGGCTGGCCTGAGGAGCGTCCATCAGAATCAGGATGTAGCGCCAGCCCTTCCAATTGATCGGTCCGCCAACCTCTTCGTACGTCTGCCCGGTGGAATCCACAAAGCTTAGGTATGGGAGAACGCGCGAGCCGTCGCCGTATATCCAGAGACCGAGTGCTTTGGGTTCGCCTTGGATCGACGCCGCTGCGGAGCCCGTTGTCACCAAGTCGAGGCTTTCGCGGCCGGACGGCATCAGGTACGCGAGCTTGAGCGCGCTCATGCCCGGTTCCGGCGGACCTTCGGTGGGCAACGCGGCCGACAGGCTGTTCTCGCCGAGTTCGAATCCCTCGGCTCTCAGCTTGTAGTCTGCGACTTTGGCGCCCGGCGGATACTGCGAGAAATCCGCGACTGGCTGAAATCGGCTGGCTGGGATTTGCAGGACGACGTTGCGGTCCTGATCGCTAAGTTCCGCTCCGACAAGGTAGCTTGAACTCGGAGCATGGCTGAGAGGCAGCTCAATCGTGACGTCGTTGGCGCCGGGAGCGAGTTTCACCGGAACAACGGAGCTGGTGAAATCGAGGCCGATGGCTCGCACTGCCGATGCCCAGCCGGTGAAACCGTCGAGAACAGGATCAGCGATCAAAATGGGCAGCGACTTCGGCGTGGTGGGCAGTATGGTAACGCGCAGCGGATTCTCCGCCACCACCGAAGTGCCTTGAGCAACGCTACCGAGGCTTCGCACCTGGAGCTCGAGCGAGGCGGGCTCCGGCTCGTCAGAGCGCGCAATGGTCTCCAGCGTAATCGCCAGATTAGCCGTCTGGCCGGAAGCCGCTTTCGCCGGCGGCCCATATGAGGAGCGTCCGTTGACCCCCCTGAGCCGCGCGTGCACGGTCTTATCCAGAGGATTTCTGAGCGGAACGTGCAGCGTGAGCTGGGCTGGCTTGCGCAGCTCGATGTCGTCGGGCAGGCGCTGCCACGCGGCCGCTATGGCCAGCAGGTCATTGGGCCCGTCGGGGACCAGGTATTGAGGCTGGTTCGTCAGGGTCAGGTCGAGTCCATGACGGTCCGCAACCAGAGCTGCGAGGCTTTCGCCGGTCAGGCCTGTCACCTGGAACGATCCGGTGCTTGACGGCATAGTCGCCTGGTGTGGCGCCGCCGTGGTCCAGACCGCCAGGCGCACTTCCTTGTCCTTGGCGAAGAGCAAAACGTAATCGTCGGGTTTCTCGAGTACCAGCCGCTTGTTGAAGTGGAACTCGCCGAGCATGCGCGTCAGCGTTTGCGCGGCCTGATAAGCCGGCTTGCGCGGGATCGTTACGGATCCGCCTTGCGATGCCGGCAGTCCGATCAGGCCGAAATGCTGCTCGACATCATGCGGATCGCTGCCGCTCTCCCAGTCGTACCAGAAGCTGAGCGGCTCATCGGCGGCGATTTGGGTCAGCCAGCCGCGCGCCAGCATCTCGGCTTGCTTTTGCTCGTCCATTCCTTTCCATGCGGAGGAGTAACCCCACTCTGTGACGATTACGGGGATCGTCTTTCCCATCCTTGCGTACTTCCGCATCAGCAGGCGCACGCGAAGCAGATCGTTGGCGAGACGCTCGGGATCGCCGGGGGCGTAGGTGTGAATGGAGACCGCCGACCAGTAATTCAAGAGCCCCGCCTTGAAGCAGGCCTCGAGAAAAGGCAGATCGATCCCGGCCGTCGCCGGTCCGACGAGCTTCTCGTCTGGCGCTGATTGCTGAATCGCTTCGCCCACGGTCAGGGCGAACTTGATGTAGTCGTCGGTGTTGGGGCGCGGAGTCCAGAAGCGAAAGTTGGGCTCGTTGTAGGTCTCCCACAGGATGCGGTGCCCGCGATAGTGGGTGATAGCCGCTGCCGCCCAGCGCGCGAAAGCCTGGCGCGCATCGTCCGTGGTCGGCGAGAGTCCGTGATCGTATAGAGGATTCGAGTAGTCGAGGATGAAGAGGGTGTGAAGCCGGGCGGATTCGAGTTGGGAAAGCAGAGCGTCGTAAGCCGAGAAGTCGTAAACGCCCGGCGATGTCTCGGTCGCTGCCCAGTTGAAATCGGTGCGCACCCAACGCACGCCGGTATCGCGTAGCGCCTCGATTTCTCCGGGCTGAGGCGTCACGAAATGGATGCCGATACCAAGCCCGTCAGCCACGTCGGCGCCGCTGCTCGTTTGAGCGCGACCGGACTGAGCTGCGGCAGCAATGGCCAGGCCAAGGCACACGAGCGTCCGGCAGGACGATCTCGAAAGCCGACTACGCGATGGACAAAGCGGAGACGTACGCGGCTCCACGAGGCGAAGCTAGCACTTCGTCAAGGGATTATCAAGTGACGCGATTTAGGCCCTTGACCTTGGATCAGACGATTCTCGGCAGGGGTCCGCCTGTCAACTATCGCTCGGCGGCGAACTGCATTTCGCGGGTGTTGTCGACCACTTTGGAGGCGTCGAGAATCTCGAAGCGGACGATGCCACCGTCCTCGCCGAAGTCGGCGATGACCCCTGGGCGAACCTCGTCGCTTTCCCGGATTCGGCCCTCGCGGAGCGTGATCGTCATGGTATCGGTTTCGCGGTCGTAAGTCACCTTCATGGACCAGCCTCCCTCATATGCTTGCCGATTTTCGAGGTCTTGTAAACGGTGACGACCACGTCTTCCAAAGAACCCTCCTCGATAAGCACTCTTACCAGCATTTCCTGCTGCAGGCTGGTGTCAAAGAAACGTCGCATCAAGAACCGTCGGCCAGGACGTCCGGGTGTCGACATCTCTGGATTTGCCAGCGCAGCCTCGGCCTCGGCGCGTGGAATCTCGCGGTCGGTCAAGTTCTTCAGCGCGTGTGCAGACCACCGCATGTCTCAAGCGTGCCACCTCGAAGCGGAATTGACAACGTACGCAAACCCTAGCCTGGTTTCTGACCCCCGATATTACGGCACCATCCACGCGAGCATGTGCGCTTGCGCGAGCGCCAGTGCGCTCAGCAATCCCGCCAGTACGATGCTGTGCCAGAACGTGGTCCGCAGGACCTCGCCTTCGCGTCCGATCAGGCCGACGGTGGTGACGCCGATGCAGATATTCTGCGGCGAGATCATCTTTCCGGTCACCGCGCCTGAGGAGTTCGTGGCCGCAAGCAGAATCGGACTGGCGTGGATCTGGTGCGCCGCCGCCACCTGCAGATTCCCGAACAGCAGATTGCTCGACGTGTCGCTGCCGGTCATGAAGCATGCGAGCCAGCCGAGGAAACCGCTCGCGAACGGGAACAATTGTCCCAGGCCTGCCAGCGCCGCTCCCAGCGTGTAAGTCATCCCCGAGTAGTTGTAGAGATAAGCCAGGGCCACGATAAGTCCGACGGTCAGCGCCGGACGCCATAGCTGACGCGCTGTCTTCATGCCGGACCTGGCAATCTGACCGGGACTCGCGCGCAGCAGCAGAGCAGTCAGGAGCATGGCAGCGAGCGCGGCGGTGCCGGCCGCCAGCGGCTGGAAGGTGTAGATCGCGCCGTACAGTTTGCTGTAAAGAGAGATGATGACGGCATTGTGCAACAGCGGCACCGCAACTTTCACTGACCCGCGGTCGAAGAGCTTGAAATACGACCACGCGATCATGACACCCGAGAGCGCGGCCCAGGGCAGCCAGGCGCGGATGCTCTCGGCAGGGGAAAGCGGCGCTCCGCCTCGGTGTTCTTCCGGCGCGCGCGGCGCGGGCGAATTGGAAGCTTGTGGACGCCAGAATCGCAGCAGCAGCACCAGCGCGGCAATCGAGGCGACCGACGCCAGGATGTCTGGCGCGTATGGTCCCCAGAAGTTCGAAACCACGAACTGCACCAGCGCAAACGTGCCGCCGCTCACGAGCGCAGCCGGCCA